>NZ_JBFRTQ010000114.1:0-39050 GCF_041474195.1 Vibrio sp. 10N.222.52.C3
GGTTCGAGTCCAGTAGCGGGCACCAAATTCGTTCTTTATGAACCAGCAAAAAGCCCACCTAGTGTGGGCTTTTTTGTGTCTGTAATATTTACATAGTTATTCATTTCGTATCAGCCTCAATAGTTTTGTCTCAGCTGACTCTTGTCTGGTTAGGCACAATTAGTTCCTTTCGTGCCCATGCTGTGCCCAGGTTCAACTAACACGGCTAGTTTAGGCTGCCGCTACGCTCTCACCACTAAGAACTTAAATCTCAGCATAATCTTGGGCAAAAGTGAGTTACGAACTAGAGAGTACTCTGATTTTTCGGATTACTTCTAGTATTGCATCATTCGCTCCGCCTACATGTAGTTGGAGATACCCCCTTATCCACTACACTTTTTCCAGCAGCAAACGAAATAATCAAGTAACTAATGTGACGAGTGGTTAGCAACATTATGTTTAGATAGCTCCAGTACTTTTCGGCTCACTGTTAGCCATACTTAGACCTAGATAATGTTTATTAACGTCTACAAAAATCGAAACTCTCTTATGTGTTAGACAGGTTTCAGGCTGATATGCGTATTTTTATCTGAAGTGTCAAAGCCTGGCGCTAAGCACATGGACGTCAGACTGGCCAGCTCATAGCGATTAGCTAGGTGCAGTGGAAACTGCACCGCAGGTAGTGCAGCTTCGGCCGAACAATCGACACGCCATTCTTGCAGGCAATACCCGGCCATAGCTGCGCTGATACGTAGATTCAAAACTGGTTTGTTTTCCAAGCCGAGATCCAGCCGGATGGCCTCTGGCTGATGATGATTCGGGTGAGGGACCAAAGTTAGAACCACTTCGGTAAGCCACTCACTGTCCACAGGAAGTGGCGACGGGATCGGAACAGTGTCAACTACCTGTTTGAACCTGCTGAGCCTAAACACACGGAACTCACCTGACTCACCGGCTGAAAAGTCAAAGGCTCGGCAGTACCAATTACCCAAACTGTTGAAAAAGTGGGTTGGGGCTAAAAGGCGCTCACACGCACCTGAGCTCAGCGATAAGTACTGAACGGTAACCGCAGAGCTACGGCATGCAGCCGATGTCAGCGTACGTACTTGTTCCGGATCCAACGCAGGTGCAATTCCTGCGGGTAAGTTGGCAGGAACAAGCGGCGACGATATGTATCGTGTTATTAAACCGGTTGAGATTAAGTCCAAGCCCGCCAGGGGATCATGCGAGAACACCGGAATATAGCCAGATTCGGCGACATAGAGCTTTTCTGAGTGCTTGTAAGTCAGATTGTGAGGCCAGCGGCGGACATACTCGCCAAAAGTGCGCGATGCGGTAGCCACACTGATTTGTGCAAACTCCATCAGGTCATTCCGGCTAACCTGCCCGCAGAACGCCAAGTAGAAATCAACACAGCGCAGATTTCTTTCCATGCTAGTCGACATCTGGTTCTCCATAAATTCTTGAAATAATTGCATCATATTCCAAATGACACTCATCTTCAATGGTTTACAGTATCAAATGATTCGAATAAAATGTTGGTACCGTACTAAAATTGAGCAGGTTTACCCATGAAGTGGACGATTGAAGAAGATTTAAAACTCCTAACCATTGTTCGCCAACGCTTTCCGGAGTTGGTCAAGCACACCCGACTGGATGCAGGCATGGCCTTTAGCCAACAGTTGAATATCGACTTCAATTCGCCACACCGCGATGCAGCAGCGCTGTTATTTCGCCTTGAGGGTGCCAAGATCCTGGCCAAGGCTAGCCGCCCAACGGGTGACGCCAACAAACAACGCTTTTGCTGCCTGCTCGCGGACGACCTGGCGCTGTATGACTACAGCGTCACACTGCCTACGCTGAAGCGGGCGCTGAACCCTCAGACTGTTAATGCGGTACTACACCACTTTTCTGTGAGCGACCCGCATCAGCCGCTTTCCGATACGATCGGAGAGATCTCTGCAACCTTATTCTTGGTGCCGATGCAGGTGGAAAAAGTGCTTATCGAGCACAACCAGCTGGTCATTAATCGCTATCGCCAGTGTGATCGAGCTGAAGCTGCGCGAGCTAGCCTCGGCCTTAGCGACCTGATCACCAAACAGACTCCGGCCGCCAAGCTCGTCGACGACATCAATAAATGTCGCGCTCGAGCCTCAAAGCTATACCATGTGCACGAGCGTGACGGCGCAGAGGTGCTCTTCAGCTCTGACGGCACCGGATTTGGTAAGAGCTACGGCGTGATCCAGGGTTACGTTGAGTACATCGAACGCTTCGCAGAAACCCAGGCTTCTGACTACCTGTTCCCAGAGGGTGGCTTCGCCAATCTGCTGTTCATGTCGCCACAGAAGTCGCAAATCGACCTCGAACGTAGTCAAAAAAACAAAATTCTGGCCGCCGGCGGTGAGTTCATCTGCGTACTGGCACGCAAGGACATCGCTGACCTCGACTTCGTGGACTGGGCCTCTGGCAAGAAAAACCGCAAACGCTATAACCAGTGGTACGAGGGAGCGAAGGATAGCTCTTACATCAAGTCCGCGATGCGCACACTCAACTACCTAATGATCCAAATCGACCGTTGTGAAGAGCAGATCGAGCGACTTTCTGCCTTCGGCACGTTAGACGCGATCCAAGACAAAGAGATGGCGGAAGATCAGCTCAAGAGCTACCGCAACAGCCTTCGTTCCACGATCGAGTCCGCCTGCAAGGCGCTGTTTGATGCCAGCAGCTCGGAAAATCCAATCCGTGACTATGTTGGCCGCGGCATTCAAGCTCGCCGCGAACGCCTGCACAAAACCGAACAAGTTGAGGCCGAGGGCAAGAATGCACCGAAGATGAGCGTGCACGAAGTCTACTTCGAGCTGATCAAGCAAGTATTGCCATTCGAGGTCTGTAAGTTCCGCCCTTCTGTACTGCTAATGACCACCAACAAGTTCGACACATCGACCTACCGTCTGGCGCCGCGTCAGCGGGGTGAAGGAATGCGCTTTGAGTCGGTGGGCTTCGACCTGCTGATTGGTGGCAAGGTGAAGCCGGAAAAGCCACAGATCAGCACCGTTGCTGCTGAAAGTCACGCGGTGCAGGTCGACTATCTGCGTAACGAACACTTCAAGAGCAACCCGGATTGCCCGTTCCGCCGCAACAACATTCGCTTCACCGTGGTGGTAGACGAACTGCACGAAGCCTATACCCGCCTCGAAGACAGCTGCCATGTCAAACTAGTCAAACAGGAAAACAACCTGGCGCATGTGCTCTCGGTCACCGGGCGCATCTACAACGCGGTTCTTAGTTTAGAGCGCCGGGAAAAACCTCACGAAGAGCAAACTACCTTCGAGCAGGAGAAGGTCAAGTTCATCACGGCCTTGCGCGAGCTGCTTGCCGACAAGTGCGAGCTGTCACCAGGAACGACTCTGGGCTCTGTACTGGAAATGTTCCGTGACCAGCTGGGTGCGTTTGAAGTTAATGGTGACGCTGCGGAGCGCATCATCTCAATCACCCGCAATGTCTTCAGCTTCAATGCCAAGATGTACGTCAACGAAGAGGGGCTAAAGCGCATCCGAATGCGCAACAGCGAAGACGACGTCACCCGCACGGAGCTGTATTACGAGGTCGAGGGCGACACCACCGACGCTAACCCCACACTGCACGATCTGTTCCAGCTGATCTCAGCTATCTTGGCTGCCTGCGCCCAGATCACTAACCGCCATTTCAAGCGCTGGGTGAAGAACGGTGGCCAGGATAACGCTAGTAGCCAGAACACCCCTCTGGGCCAGTTTGTCGATGCCGCCAACAACGTTGCCGGTGAAGTGCGCCACATCTTTGACCGCACTACCGATGAAAACTTGCTGATTGACCATTTCTACACCTATCTGCAGCCGAAGACTGTGTTCACCATGACTCCGGTGACCGAGCTGAACTACGTGAACAAGGGGGCAGAGCGCACTGTGATCCTGGCCTTCGAGATGGATCTGGTGAAAGAGTTACCTGAAGCGATGCTGCTACGCCTACTGACTGGCACTGAGAATAAGGTGATCGGCCTGAGTGCCACCAGTGGCTTTAGCCACACCAAAAACGGTAATTTCAGCCGTCACTTTCTGCAGCGTTACGCCCGCGACCTGGGCTATCGTGTGGTCGAGCGCGAACCTGCAGACATCAGCATGCTCAAGGAGCTTCGCGAACTGCGAGCCCGTATTCGCGATGCTCACTTCAAGGTCTTTGATGCTGAGCTACCGGTACTGACCGATACTTACCAGTGCTGCGAGACCTTCCGAGCGGTGTACGACGACATCTTCAGCGCTCTGCGTGAACCACTGGAGTACGCTCTGAGCAACCCCTACAAGCGGCGCCAGCACTGCCGTGAACTGGAAGCGCTGCTTCTCGCCGCCTACGAAGGCAAAAACAGCCTAATCTTGTCGCTCTCCGGCGGTTTCAAAAACGCTTTCGCTCGCGCCTACCGCCAGCATCAGACCGCATGGCGCAAGCAGTACGGCATGAGTTCCAAGTGTGACGAAAAGCATGAGAAGCAACATGACCAGATCCTGACCTTTACCCCGTTTCAGGGACGTCACACGATCCATCTGGTGTTCTTTGACTCGCCGCTGGCCAATGTAGAGGATATCAAGCGGGAAACCTATGTCAGGGACGACAATAGCGTGCTGGTGTTCATGAGCACCTACAACAGCGCGGGTACCGGCCTCAACTACTTCGTCAAGTACCATGATGGCGACATCGAAGATGCAAATGTGCCGCGCCTGGACGTCGACTTCCAGCACCTAGTGCTGATCAACTCATCGTTCTACAGCGAGGTGATGGGCAACGGTGCCAACCTCAACAGTCTGCCCAACTACGTCAGCGTGCTAAAGCACCTGGCCGATGACATCGCCGGTCACCAGATGGCCGACTTTAGTGTCAACTTTGCGCAAGGAGACAACTATCGCCTGCTGATGGCCGAGCATGGCATGAGCTTGTTTAAGGTGATTGTCCAGGCGGTGGGGCGGGTCGAGCGCCGTGATACCTTGCTGAACACTAAGATCTTCCTTCCCAGTGACGTTATGCACAACGTGGCGTTCCAGTTTGCGGGATTAAGCGAGGACGCTGGCAACGAGGTGGTGCTGGAGAGCATGTCCCTGCTCAACTACCGTCTCAAGGAGTTCTGTGAAGAGCTTAGCCGAAATCATTCTTTCGACAGCGCGGAGTTGCGCCGTACGTTTGAACAGTCAGTATTGAACGATGGCCGCCGGATCGACGCTGTCCACAAACGTGTCCTGAAGAGCGATTGGATGAACCGTGTGCGTGGTGGTGGCTTTGAATACCTAGATCTGTGCAACCTGTTCCGTGATCGTGACTCTTTCGCCAACCCTGAGCGCTGGCTGGAGAAGTTGCAAGCCCATCCCCAGTATGCCGTCAACCGTCAAATGCAGTCGATCCATGACAAGTTGTTCATCTCGCGCCGCCAGGGCAATCAGCCTATCTTGTTGTGTCATAAGCGCGGCCCTGATGGACTGGCCCATCCTGACTACTCGGCCTTGTCCGACTTTGCCGGCGGAGCTCGTGAGTACCGCCCTGAGCTGACCATCTTCCCGCAGTACAGCAAGGACGTCGACTTCACCCCAGGAAACCTGGTGGGAGAGCTGATGCGAGAATGTGCCGACATCCAGAAAACGGCGTTTGCCAAGGTGGTACCGCACCCTAAGCTGGTGCCACTACTCAAAGGCAATGTTGGCGAATACTTGTTTGACAGGGTGTTGGCTCATTACGGGGTGCTGCCGCTCGACGACATGCAAGTCTTTGAGAGACTAGAGCCGTTGGTGTACGAATTCTTCGACCGCTTTATCGAGGTAGGTGATGATCTGGTCTGTGTTGACGTCAAGCGTTGGGCAACCAAGCTGGACGATTTGACGCGGGCGGAAGACACCCTAGAGAAGAGCGATAACAAGATCCGTCAGATCCGTGACATCGCCAGCCAAGCTGCAGACCTAGATGGTCAAGAGCAAGTGCGGGCGGCGTTGGCCGGTCGCTACCAGCGCATCAAATTTGTCTACCTGAACGCGGCCTACAGCCAGAACCCGAACAACCTGATGTGGCAAGATAATGTGGATCATACCATCCACTATCTAAATCTGCTTCAGGCCGACCACCAATATTATCAGCCGCTGGATCGCGAGCGTCTACGACGTCAGGACAAGTCCAAGCTGGACACTACTATGCACATCAACCCGATGCTGGACACCCTGCTCGGACGGTAACCTACAAATAACCGGCGGCCTGCGGGCCGCCTTGAGGATAATAATGTTCCCCAATCTACAAAAACTGACCGATACCCCGATTGCTCGCACTAACCTGATCCAGCTTGAAGAGGTGCCGTTGGCCACCATTCGCCGCTTGCTAGCGCCTGTCTCTGATCTGTACGTGATCGATTTTGGATTGCAGCGTTTCAACAAGGAGCGAAAAGAGAAGAGCCGAGACTATCACGCACGCGTTCATCGTGAGGTCAAGGTGCAACTTCGGCAGACGCTGGGGCTAGATGCCAAAGACGACGTGAAGTATGAGTTGCACCGCCTCCCCAGCGGCCAGCACGTCTATTTTTACCTGGCACCTTCCGCGGCTCGACACACGCCGGCTCACCAGTCGCTATCGACGCGTATTGAACAAGTATGTCAGCAACTGACTGCCAACGAGCAGAGCCTGGCACGCTTGATCCAGGGATTGTTCGGTCTGCACTTGAAGATGATACTTCTGGAACAAGCAGCTGACCGTTTCGCAGTGTGTCCCGTCTACTTCAACGCGGTGATGTACCTTAACGCTCGCCTGAGCCAACCGGTCACCAAGAAAAATGGTACTGGGGTGATGGAGGCTTTCGAACTTGATGTGTTTGCCTCAGAGGAGCGTGAGCTCGCGTTCACCTTGTACAAGCGCAAATTCCTGGTCGAGCCCGCTGAAGAGCTGCACTTGGTTCTGAATGATGACAAGGTATGGTTCAACACCGATAGTGGTCTGGTAAAAGCCCGACGCAAGCTCGATGCCCGTGACACTAAGCTGGAGTTTTTCCGCGAGCGCAGCGGCTATGGTGATTGTCAGGCCTACACCTACAATGTAGTGATGAATGCTGTGGTCGAACGTCTCATCGAACTAGAGATCCCCCACGCGCCAATACCATTCCAGGCTACCTACGAGGTCAATCAATTTGTAACCGACCTAGATCAGCAACTGGCCAATACTCTACTGGTAGTGAACAACGGCGTAGATTTCAGCGCCACGCAAGAGGCCTACTTCTTCAACGCTCTGGCCACGCAGCTGCCTGGGTACCAGCTGTGGCCCGTAGACTCGTTGGAGCAGGCGAAGAAAACCCGATTCTCCGAATTGCCGTCAAATACCTCGGTAATGGTGCTTAACCCGGTGGAAGATGATGCTAGTAACAGTATTCGCCAGCTCTGTGATGGTACTGCTGAACATGGCAACTTCTTTGCAGCGTATGACACAGACCGGAAGCAATCTGGTTTACGTTGGGACACTTACACCCAGCTCAAACTAGATCGTCTGCATGGGTGGTTGCAACAAGAACCACTACACGTGGCCCTGCAAGGCATGAACATAGATAGCAAGCTGCTTGAAGCTATCAACTATATCGATGAGCTGTCCAAAGCCAACCCAGAGCAATACAGTGCCGATCTGGCAAAGCCCAGAAGCCGCCTGAAGTCTGCGGTTAACTTGGTAAATAGCAAGATCTGTCGGACTAAGACTGAACTGTGGTTCAAAGAGAGCCTGCTCACACAGTGCCATATCCAGTTGCCGAACATCGCGACAGGGCGCTATACAGCGTTTGCAGTGCGCTCGACGGATAACGGCACCACGTTGCTTGGGCACGTCGAGTTGATGTCAGACGGTAACCAGCTGAGAGTGGCAAATACTGGGGTCACAGAGGGTGATCTGGAGTGGCTGGCTGTCGAGCATCCGGCACTGGCGAGGTTGAAGAAACTATTCAACAATAGTTTCTACCTTTATGACCACGCTGCGGATGTGCTGCTCACCACCTACAACAGTGCGCGGGTGCCGCGCCTGATCGGCCCAAGCCACCTAGACGTGGTGGACTTGTACTCCTTTCAGGAGCAGGAAAAGAAGCAGACCGAACGCGATGGGGGTAAGTTCAGCGATTACGCTATCACACGTTCGGCCAAGGTGGAGTTGAACGTGCTGCCCTATCTGATGTCGCCTGGTCGCTCGATTCACGATCCGCTGACTAAGTCGCAGAAGATGAAGCATCACCATACGTACCTGCAGCCGCATGACTACGGACTCTATGTCTTGGTAAGCGACTCTCAACCAGCAAACCCGTCAATGGCGCGGCCCAACCTGGTAGAGAACCTACTAATTTGGGATGCTAAGGGCGAACCTTTGGATGTGTTCACCAACCCACTAACCGGTGTCTACCTCAACTCTTTCACTCTTGATATGCTGAAAAGTAGTGACAGCAGCAAGAGTTCGATTTTTGCTAAGTTAGCTCGTCTGATGGTGGAGAATTAATACGGTTAAACCTTATTCAAGGCTGAGGGTATGGGGCTGACGCGTAGTAGCACTTTAAATAAAGTGGTCATGAAGATAAGTGATATTAAACTGTGTATCGATATGGGTGGCACTGAAATTTTAACGTAAATTAAACGGGCATATAGCCTTTACAAAATCAGGCTAAGTTAAACAGCCTAGTTTGGTGAAAACGCTATTATCACCCAAATGCCCACCCGACAAGGGCAGTCATTTAGACTACCTTTTGTATAAATCACATAGATTAAGTTAATCCGAATTAATTATTAATAATTAATTCGGATTATTTGTTCTAACTCACTTTGGGGCGTGCGACGTGAAGTCGTATGAAGCGCTGTTCACCGTTTAATGTGTGAACCATCTGTATCACCAGATGAACCTAAGGCTCTGAATAAAGTAGCGAGCCTGACAATGTAACGAAGGTTGGTCATAGACCAATCGGGATCAAAATCGTGAGAGGACGATCCTACTGATAACCACAATCGGGTGAGTGCTACGTAGTCAGCATGATGAACATAAGTGAATCCGCATAAGGTGCGTTATGTTATGAAACAGCGGAAGTGGTTAATGCGCTGTGGCCAAAAGGCACGAGAGTCGGAAAGGGATTGCCCCATGCTCTTTCGTGATCGTCGAACTCTCCGCACTATAGCGGGCATCTACACTGACACTGCGCAACATACGGAACACGGTAAGCCTGTATCACTCCCTCCGGGAAAGCCTTCGTGGCCGATAGTGATGCAGGTATAGGAGGTTGGAAAAAGCGAATGCTGCATTGTAACGATGCAGATACAGACTTGTGTCTGGTCACGAAAGTGAGCCCACTTCCGACTGGTCTCCCGTTGCGAGAGAATTTGAAGAACTTTATTCAAGGAGAAATGCAAATGATGATCTCAAAAGAGATTAGTGCCGCTCCTGACAGCGCTCAATGGCAGTCAATTGACTGGAAATCTGTTGAGGCGCATGTATTAAAGCTTCAGATGCGTATCGCAAAGGCAACGAGAGAAGGTAAACGTGGCAAAGCGAAAGCATTGCAATGGATACTGACTCACTCTCGTTCAGTAAAGCTTCTTGCTGTTAAACGAGTATCGCAAAACAAAGGCAGTAAAACGTCTGGAATAGACGGTGTCATTTGGAACACAGACACTCGTCGCATGAAAGCCGTGCATCAATTGAGTCGAAAGGCCTATCAAGCTAAACCACTCAAGCGTATCTATATCCCCAAAAAGAATGGCAAACTTCGACCATTGGGCATCCCATGCATGATAGACCGAGCGCAACAGGCACTTTATCTATTAGCATTAGAGCCTGTGTCTGAGAGTATTGCCGATCCTAACAGCTACGGTTTTAGACCAAGGCGCAGCACTGCTGACGCAATCGGACAGTGTTTTATCTGCTTAAGTCAGAAACGGTCAGCACAATGGGTTCTCGAAGGGGACATCAAAGCCTGTTTCGACAAAATAGGGCATCAATGGCTGATGGACAATATTGCTGTTGATAAACGTATGTTGGGACAATGGTTAAAGTCTGGCTTTGTAGACAAAGGGCTATTTCAAGACACCGATGAAGGCACGCCTCAAGGCGGGATTATATCCCCAACCTTGATGTTAATGACGCTCTCTGGTCTCGAACAGCAGATTAAGTCTACCGCTCTCAAAAAGGGGGCAAGAGCCAACTTTATTGGATACGCCGACGATTTCGTCGTCACTTGTGCTTCAAAGGAAGTATTAGAGAACGATATCAAACCGTTGATCGCTGATTTCTTAGCAGAAAGAGGCCTAACACTTTCCGAAGAGAAAACGCATATCACTCACATTAATGATGGCTTTGATTTCCTAGGTTTTAACCATAGGAAGTACAAAGAGAAATTGCTCATTAAACCGAGTAAATCGAACACGTTGATGTTCTTGAGTAATCTGCGTGAACTCGTCAAAAAAGCACGTAACCCTACCAGTGAATGATCTTATCAAACTGATAAATCCGAAACTTAGGGGGTGGTCGAACTACTACCGACACTGCGTTGCCAAACAAGTATTCGGATATGTAGGCCACAAGCTATTCCATACATTGTGGCACTGGGCAAAAAGACGCCATCCAACAAAGTCTAAAACTTGGATCGCCCTAAAATACTTCATCAACCGAAAAGGCCAGTGGCAGTTTCACGGTTGGCAGAAGATCATGGATATGGATTGCCAGTTCAATCTCTTCCAAATAGCCAAAGTGCCAATAGAAAGGCATGTGAAAATCCGAAGTGCAGCGACTCCATTTGACCCTCGATACCAAGAGTACTTGGTTAAAAGGAAGTCCAAAAGGCTAGCTCGTAACTCTTGGAACGAACCTGCTCCGACTGCTTTATAAGTTGCTGGGTATCAAACGATGCCTTCGTGGAGGCTTGAGCCTAGTGCAGTGAAAGTTGCACGCTGGGTTCTTAGGGAGACGGCACTTGGTAACAGGTGTCGTCCACCCGACAAAACTAAGCTAGCGATTTGCTGTATTCAATAAACTAGCAGTAACTGTACTATTAGGAGAGGGCTTCTTAACCTAAGATAAAGTCCTTATTCCAAACAATAGATCATCTGGAAGGGGAAATTGAAGTGGGATAGTTGAGAGATCGCTATGATCTAGATACGTATCTGACTTGGCTCTTATTCTGGTATGTACTCTATAAGCTCTTCGATCTTGCATTCGAAGAATTTACACAATTCATTCAAAGTGGTCGTTGTGGTTGTATAACCTTTGTTATTAGCAAGCTTTGACATCGCGGAGCTTTGAACTCCAACGGCTTCGGCAACTTCAGATAAAGTAATCTTACGTTTTTCGCGTAACGATTTAAATTCTACTAATTCTTTGATCTTATATTTAATCATATCTATATAATTATTTGGTATATAAATCGTCTTGATGGGACGAATTAATGGTTCTATAGTTTGTCTTGTCAGGACGAAAGTTATTCTTGGCTAGCAAATAAGGAGGTCATTATGGACCAAACATTATTGACTGCAAAAGAGCTCGCAAGTCGTATCAAATTTAGCGCCAACTATATTAACGCGACATTGCGAGACTCTCTTTTCATCGAAGGTACGCATTACATCCGACCTTTCAATGGTCGCAAAATTCTCTACATTTGGGAAGCTATTGAGCGGGATTTGTATCAATCTGCATCTCGAAATCAAAATATAATTCCAATGGCAGGAGGGCGTATCTGTTATGGGTAAAGTACGAGAACGAAATGGAAAACTATTTCTGGATTTTAGGTACAACGATATCCGATGCAGAGAACAGACTGCCTTACCTAATACCATTCAAAATACCAGGAAGTTGCAAAAGCTGCTTAATCAGATAGACGCAGACATAAGACTGGGGTCTTTCGTCTATAGAGATTACTTTCCAAGCTCAAGTAGAGCTGCTCTATTTCTTGAGGAGGACTGTAAGGCCGAAAAGGTAAAGCAAGAAATGTTGGGGAGTTATAAAAGTGCAATACACGAAGCACAAGGTACTTCTCTTATTTCATTAGAAGACTTTGCCGCTGAGTGGTATGAAGAAAACGAGAGTCGATGGAAAGAAAGCTATAAGGAGAGTATTCGTTTATACCTTTACAGATACCTTGTTCCACACTTTGGAAGTACTTCTATTGATCAGATCTCTAGGCCAGATATTTTGAAGTTCAGAGCCGAATTAGCTAAACCAAAATCGGGTAAAAAACTATCAGCAGAGTTTATTAATCACGTGATGACGCCATTAAGGATGATGCTGTCAGAAGCTGCAGATCGTTATGAATTTAGAACTCCGTTTGAAAACATTAAAGCGTTGAGAATTGATAGAAGAGACGTTCAGCCGTTTAGTATTGAGGAAGTAATGCATTTTCTCGACAAAATTAGGGATGATTACAAGACGTATTTCACCACACGCTTCTTTACTGGTATGCGGACTTCAGAGATTGATGGTTTGAAGTGGCAATACGTGGATTTCAATTTGAAGACAATTTCTGTTCGTGAAACTTATGTACATGGGAGAATGGATACAGTTAAGACGACAGGTTCTGCTAGAGATATTCAAATGAACTCTCATGTTTATGAGGCTTTGGAAAAGCAATTCAAGTTAACAGGGGAAGGAGAGTTCGTCTTTACAAATGCTTCAGGGAACCCTTTGGACAAAGGGAATGTCCGTGACCGAATTTGGAAGCCTGCGTTAAAAGAGATGGGGTTGAAGTATCGTCGCCCATACGAAACGCGCCATACTTATGCCACTCTGATGCTTGCCGCTGGTGAAGCCCCTGAGTGGATAGCTAGGCAAATGGGGCATACGACGACCAAGATGCTTTTTCAGACATACAGCCGTTTCGTACCTAATTTAACGCGGAATGATGGAAGTGCATTTGAACGTCTATTGAAAAAAGCTAATAGTGGTGGGTTAGGAGGTGATAAATGAAGTATTCTCCTTTGACAATCCATTGCACTAGTTTGTGCTTCGATGTGATTCAAGGGCAACATTTCAAAGCCATGTCACATCAGGATATTGATGAAAGCTATCAAGAAGTCTATTGTTTGGTAAGAGAAAGAACGTCATTACACCCAATGCATTATGTAAGAGAGCATAAGTTTGTGAGTGAGGTGGCGGAAGTTGTAGTAACGGTGCTTCATCACTGCTTGAATGAGCCTATAAAGCGGGATTCTGATTGGGTACTTGAAGTTATTGAAGCATCAATTGATAAGTCAATAAAACGATATGTAAATTGAATGCTTAGCTTTATTGCTCATAGCTCCTAGAAAGTCGATGTTCGCTCGAATCTAGGGGCTAAAATATTATTGTTACTTCTGCACGAATGTTCGTTGCGGTTGTCACTAAAAATAAATGAGATTTAAAAGGGGTTAATATGCTTAAAGTTGGAGTGATCGATTATATAGCGACAGGAGAAGGTCGACATATCTATATAAAAACCGGAACTGAAGACTCTATCCGAAGCAACGTTGGAGATTGGCTTTATCAAGGTGCAGACGTATATTCTATCGAAGAATGGTTGGAAATTGATAGAGCCTATGATTCCAGTAATGAGCGAAACTCAGGTGTAGTTATTCTTAAAACGTATGCTCCTGCGTTATGGGATGCGATGGTAAAAGGTTTAGTTATGAAAGTGGACATTGAATACCACGATAATCAAAGCTAACTAAGGCTTCGCTTTAGCTACATTCATTGAACCTCATCTTGGTAGATACGTTTTTCACAAGCTTATAAACCTCATTTCGAAACCCCTTTCAAATATTATGCTTCTCAACGAAACGACTTAGTTTGAGAGGCCTGTCATGTGTAAACAATCTAGCTACAGCAAATACCAAAAGCGTGTAATCAAATTTTTAAATGACCAACTTGGTACAGCTACGCCTTTCTCTTACGAAAGAACTCAGACAAATCACCTAAAAGTACTTATAGATGGTGTACCAAAGCCCATTTTTACTGGGTCTACGCCATCAGATTGTAAATCAATCAATAACTTTATGGCTGAAGTAAAGCGTGAAATTAGAGCGAGTAAAGCTGAAGTGGATGATTCGAAACCTACCCCTGAATTACCTAATCCCGTAAAAGCCTCTAACGATAAGCTAATTCAGGGTTGTATTAAATCTTTGCGCACACGCCTACCGGTGTTGAAATCTCAAGAAGAGTCTCGTGTTTTAGAGACTCAAGAGCTAGACGATATCACCCCGAATCGCTTAGACGCGGTAAAGCATTCCATCTCATTCGCATTGCAAGCGCGAAAAGATGGCGTCTATATCAAACGAAATGAAATGAAAGAGCTTGAGCAAGCAATTCTAAAGCATTTAAATTTCATGCTACCAACAATGGCTTACTACTCAGAACTCCTGGTAAATAAAAATAAATATCATCAGAAGAATCTTGCCCCTTTACCTGCAGAAACTGTGATGAATGAGTCTGATGTTCGAGAGTTTCGAGCTACTACTGTGGTGAACATAGATTCGCCTTCAAGAGATGTTCCGAATACTGAGAGCTTGGTTACCTCTAAAGTGCGCACGAATTCCCGCACCGTCAAACAACCTAGAGATTCAGCTTCAGAGCTTATGGAGATGTCTACGGATAATCGCGTGTGCATGTTAAGACGCTTAACCAAAGTACAGGCGCTGACACTCATTGATGATTTAAATCATGCGTTAGCTTTGAACCGCGAACAAGATATCGAAGCTGTCGTTGAGTTAATCCGTGATAAAGACTTGCCTTTAGAAGCCATTATTTCTCGTTTAGAGGCCGCTTAAGGTGAAAAAAATTAACCCGCTATCGTTTAACAGTTTGGTGTTTGAATAATATGAAAACTTCTTTAGCAACTATACCTACTAGTTCAATAGGATATAACTTTGATATCGTTATTTGTCATTGGAGCGATCGCTTAACGGCTTATCGCAACTATCCAGATGGTAGACAAGATATGATTGAGGGAGGTATTGGTATTGGCCTAGATTTTATCTGTAATGAGGCGACCAGAGATGGGTGGTTATCTGCCATTCCTAAACCGTTGTTAGCTCAGAGTGAAATTTTTCCAGATCACCAGTACCAAATGCTCTGGCTTGCAGCTAATAGTGTCAACGCTAGAGAGATACTAAATGTCCGACCGATTATTCTAGCGATGCTCTGTGAGCATTACCCTGTTGATAATGAACAGGCTCTAGGACTAGCAAATCAGGGACAAAGAAAGATCCTAGAGCAACTTGGACTTGCAGGCACCAAGTCTGCGTTAAGATTTATCGATAAGTTAGATTTGACGTATGAACGTGCGGGGGAAATCTTCCACGTGATGAAGCTCCTTGATGCCAGAACTTGCCATTATAAGAGGTTCAGTCATTACAAAAAAATCAACTTCTCTAGCTTATCATTAGACAATACACATCCATTTCTGACAGGTACACGTCTAGGTCAATCATTGGAGAACACCGGCTACACAACGCGACTAAAACTAACGTTATGCATCGAAGATTCATTGCGACTTGGTCAAGCGTTGGGAGTACAAGAGCCAATGCAAAACATTGTTCGCCTTGAAAACAATGAGGCTTTGGTTGCGTTGCATGATGATTGGGTGCAAAGACATAACTTAGCTCGAACACAGTCTATGAGGCCCATTGACGCCAATATACCCTATATGCGCTACCTTTGTAAGACAGACAAGATAGAGCAGATCCAAGATTATGATGACCTATGCAAGGAAGGCCCTGAGATGCGCCATTGTATCGCTGTTTATCATAACCGTATTGCTCAAGGTCGGTATGCTGTATTTAGACTTTTTCAACCTGAGCGAATGACCATTGGGGTTAGTATTCTTCCCGGCAAATCATTTCCCTTTGAAATCGATCAAATTGCTGGCGCTCGAAATAAACTAGCAACCGAAAGTACCCGTAAAGTTATATTTGATTGGCTTGAATCAGCAAGAAAAGCCAAGATAAATTGATTGTTTTTTGTAAGCTTACCAATATCCCACACATTTTATTTTAGGTAAACGGGTCACATAATCAAAACGTAATATCGTATATCGTAGCAGTACAATAAATCGTGACAAGGAACCTTCATGAATCTTATGCAGCAGTACCGATATAAACGCTACATAGCGAGGAGTCACGAGTTGGCAATATTGCGAGGATAAAATCGCCCAATAGCCAGCGGGCGATTCAATAACCCACTCACCATTCGATAATCATCAATAAACAGCGTCAGCAGTAGGAGCACTCATTGGCCTCAATTGAAAGCAAATATATTACCACTCTGTTCAGTGAATTAAACCAATACGGCCTGCGTGGTAACAGCGCATTATGGTCCATCTTACCCGTCGAGTTAATCGCCAATAGCGACCGCTACACCACCGTAGGCTTACTTAAATGGGTGGATGATTACGTTGTGACACTACTTGAGCAAGCAAGGCTTGCATCGAGTGAAGCAGGACTAGTCGGATGGCGAGCAAACGACAGCAATGACATCTATATCGAGTCTCTTAATCAAGGTGGTATGTCGGGTGGGCTACTTGATATACGTTATTGGCAAGAGGTGATGCGGCCAATGCTTGAGCAGCGCTGTCTGCAGCTAGAGCAAGGGTTACAGTTTAAGCAACAGCATCATTTGGAAAGCGTGTTTTTTATTGGCGATCTTCATGCTCAGCAAGATAAATTAACCACTTTGCTCGACAGCCAAGGGCTACCAGAACAGAGTGATGACTCTAATACCACCATTGTCTTCATTGGGGATTTAGTTGATAACAGCCCAAATTCAGCAACCGATCATATCGCGACGCTGAATACGGTTAAAAACTTAGTCGACAATAAACAAGCGCTTTGCTTACTAGGCAACCACGAGTTTAATGCGGTGGGTTGGTACCTAAAGGGCGCTGACGGAAAGCACCTTCGCGATCGCAGTAAAGCAGGCAATCAAAAACAACACGCGCATTTTCTCGCGCAGGTTGGTGAAGACTCGCCATTACATCAACATTGGGTCGAGTGGTTTATGACCCTGCCTTTGTATCTTAATTGTGGCGATATTCGTGCTATTCATGCCTGCTGGCACGAAGAGAGCATCGCACGCTTAGAGCAGTACCTTAATCCAGACCGTTCACTAAAATCAGAACATTGGGAAGAGGCTTTTAATCGTAATCACGAACTGTTTGGTCTAATTGAAACTCTGCTTAAAGGGCCAGAAGCACATTTGCCACAAGGCATTAGCTTTGCAGATAAGAATGGCATTGAGCGTAACGACATTCGTGTTGCTTGGTGGAAAGACGAGTACGCAGTAGATAGCTATCGAGAATTGGCGGTGGTTCCAGCTGCTCAAAAAACATCCATCCCCGATACGCCCGTTGAGTGTGGTGCAATGGCTTACAACACGCCACCTTTGTTTCCTGTCATCGTCGGCCACTACACACTCCCCCTGACACCGTTTCCGCAACCTGTGAGCGAGAGTGTCGTGTGCGTTGATTATAACGCCGCGAAGGAAGAGAACCCATTGGTGGGCTATCACGCTTATCTGCCCGGTTGGGACGAGTCACCCAACGAGTTAATCGGATCGCATGGCTTTGCGTATGCGAATGAACTGAACTGTGCTGAGGTGGTTAGCAACGGTATTACTCAACTGCTAAACGCGATGTTAGCCACGCTACCGGCAGCAAAAGCTGACAATGGCTTTTCTCAAACAGTGAGTGAAGTGCTGCTAACCGAATGGGACCCAATTGGGGTTTATGACCCTGATGAGGTGGATGAAGATTTGGCGGATGAGTATTCGCAATACGAGCCTGATGTTAATCGGTTGGCACAAACAGGCAATCTTCAGCAACTCGCGGCTTATTTACTGTTAACTGAGCAGAATGTTATTGGTGTTGAGCGAGAAGATGGCGCAGATTACTGCACAAAAACAGCGTACAAATTGGTAGAAAAATGGTCAGAGCTATTATCACAACAAAGTGAAGGCGATTTTGATAGTTTGTTCTGATAATTATTCGATATTTTTACAGTTACTCCAAACCGATGAGTTCTAAATGACTAAATATACAAGAAAAGCCAGTAAACATGGCCAGAAACCAACCTACACATTTACCGAAGTTAATAATCGAACGCTCAACGTGGTTAGAGACAATGATGGTGATCTGTTTGAGTACAATTTTTCTATTGGGCACAAATTTGAAACGTACGCTGGTACACCAGTAGAAATGATTGGTCTTAACCCTAATGGGGGGAACCCGGATTCAGGCTACTACATCATTGTGCGAGAAATTACACCGGAAGGTTTAGGTAAGTTAACAGATGTCAGCGCACAGAATCAGGTTGATAAAATTTATTGGGGTCTTAAACAAGCTGATGATTCTTCGATCAGTGGTGAAATCAATACACAAGAGCCACAGGAGTATGTTGAAGGAGCTGTTAAACAAGTCACTGTTAATAAATATGAAAGGGATCCAAAGGCAAGAAAAGCATGTATCGAATATTACGGTACAAGATGCCAGATTTGCAGTTTCGACTTTGCGAAAAAGTACGGACCTCATGGGTCGGGGTTCATTGAAGTTCATCATATCAAACCCCTTAATACCATCGCTAAAAGCTACAAGGTAGATCCAGTTAAAGACTTAATCCCAGTCTGTTCAAACTGCCATTCAATTTTACATCGAGGAACAAATCCTCTGAGTGTTGACGGCTTACGCTCAATTCTGAATTAAGGGAGTAAAATGATGGAAAATGAAATAGTTCAACGAATTATCGCACATTTTAACAATGACGAATGTCTCGTTACAGGTAAGAAAAGCTATGAAGCGACCCTAAGAGGCAAGACTATCATTGTGAAGTGCAATGGCTGCATTGAAGAAAATATTAAAGTGCTAGATGATGGTTCTATTAGACACAAAGAGATGACATTTAATAGCTTCGTTGAATGGCTATATTGGTATGAGATGTAAGCTTATAAGTCGCTATCATTTACGCGCTTCAATTAGAATATCTATCGTCAATGAAGACTATCTTCAAACACTTACTTTGCTCTAACTCTAGATGATTCGCTTGATGTGGAGCGAACTCCACTCGTGTAAAGACTTACAAATAACTGGCACTATTTCCGACTTTTGCTGCATAAAATGTTATGCATTGTTTCAGAGGAAATATATAACTCAATTGCATACACGGTCATCGTAATAAGAGCAATTATTTGATATAAGGTATGCAATTCAAATTTGGAGTATCAATGGCTTATGGCGACTTCTTTAAACTTCGAACTCATTCGTGAACATAACGAAAAACTGGCAAATTTAGGATACCTCGCTGAGCAGATCCTACATTTAGACCCTGGCAGCGCGATTACGCGATTGCGTGGCTTTGCCGAAGAAGTCACCAAAGAGATTTATGCCATTGATGGTTTAGCAAGGCTTCCGCAGGCAAGCTTTATGGAACTGCTAAAGAACGATGCTTTTATTGATGTCACTGAATCACGCCTTCGAGATCAGCTTCATTTCTTGCGAGTAGAAGGGAATGACACTGCACATGGTGGTGACGGTTCTACGCGTAAAGCTTATGCGGCACTGGGTACTGCTCACTCTTTATCTCAATACCTCGCGATTAACTATTACGGCTTTCAAGTGTCCGAGCTCAAGGAGCTTGTATATCCAGAGGCACCAACCTCAAATTCTTTAACGCAAAAGCAACTTGATAAAGTCATTGAAGAGAACGAACAGAAGCAACAAGCGCTGTTTGATGAATTAGAGCGCGAGCGCCAGAAGCGACAAGCAGCAGAAAGTCAGGCCGAATTAACGGCTGAACAACTGAAGCAAGCAAAAGCACAGGCGAAATCGCGTAGTCAACAAACGGCGAACAGCCTTCAATGGGATGAAAATAAAACTCGCCAGTTGTTAATTGATACATTACTGGCTCAGGCTGGTTGGGATATTAACGATCCAGAAAAAGTAGGCATTGAAGTTGAAGTCGAACACCAACCGACAAACTCCGGAGTAGGGTATGTTGATTATGTTCTTTGGGACGACGACGGTACGCCACTTGCCGTTGTCGAAGCGAAACGTTCGCGTGAACATATGCAAAAAGGCAGGGAGCAAGCTCGCTATTATGCTGAAGGTCTAGCAAAGCAACATAACTGTCCAGAGCCGATTGTGTTTTATACCAATGGCTATGAGATTTGTATTTGGGATACCAAGCAATACAACACCTATCGTCAGGTGTTTGGCTTCTATTCCAAAGATAGCCTGAAGTTTTTGCAATACCAGCATTTACATAAAGATCCAAATTTAGAACAACTCAACCCTAGCGCAGACATCGCAGGTCGACCTTATCAGATTGAGGCGATCAAATCGGTGACCAACCAATTCCAAAATCAGCGCCGTAAGGCACTGATTGTTCAAGCAACAGGAACGGGTAAAACTCGTGTATCCATTGCATTAGTTGAGTTGCTACTTCGTTCTCGCTGGGTTAAGCGCGTACTATTCTTGTGTGACCGTAAAGAGTTGCGCCGTCAAGCCGATGGAGCGTTTAAAGACTTTTTACCAAGTGAACCGCGTTGTGTCATCGGGGAGAAAAACCAAGTCGACCAGTCAGCTCGTGTATTCGTCTCGACTTACCCAGGTATGATGAACCGATTCTCACAATTGGATGTAGGCTTCTTTGATTTGATCATTGCCGATGAATCACACCGTAGTATCTATAACCGCTATCGTGACATTTTCGACTACTTTGATGCAATGCAGGTAGGTTTAACTGCAACACCAGTCAAGTTCATTGCGCGTAACACTTATGACTTGTTTGGATGTGAAAATGGCGACCCAACCTTTAACTTCGACCTAGCAGAAGCGATCTCGCATGAGCCACGTTTCCTAAATCCATTCAGAGTAAAAGAGTTCACTACCGAATTCTTACGTGATGGTATCCACTACAGCAAACTCACTCCAGAACAACAAGCGCAGCTTGAAGAAGATCTCGGAGAAGAAGAGGCGCAAAATACCACCATTAAAGGCAAAGACATTGGCAAGAAGATTTTCAGTGTCGAAACCGACAGTGCCATCCTAGAGAACTTGATGGAAAATGGCATTAAAGATGCCACTAAGTCGCTAGTGGGGAAAACCATCATCTTTGCGCAAAACCAAGCGCATGCTGAACAACTTGAGAAACTCTTCTGTGAAGATCTGTATCCACAATACGGCAGTAAAGTGTGTAAGGTGATCCACAATGCCGTTGATCGACCAGAAGCTCGAATTGACGAGTTTAAAAAGCCAGATAACGATTTCCGTATCGCTATTTCAGTAGACATGATGGACACCGGTATCGATGTTCCAGAAGTGGTCAACCTTGTGTTTGCACGCCCTGTGAAATCTTGGGTGAAGTTCTGGCAGATGATTGGGCGTGGTACAAGACTTTGTCCAGATCTGTTTGGGCCCGATAAAGACAAAGAAGAGTTCTTGATTTTCGACCACTATGGCAACTTTGAATATTTTGAAGAAGAGTATGTAGAAGCAGACACTGGCGTTAGCCGTTCACTGCTGCAAACCGTCTTTGAAGCACGCTTACAACTTGCCGATGAAGCTCAAAAGCGTGCCGACGTTAAAGCCTTTGAGCTCGCTTGCGCGCAGATGAAAGCGGATATTTGTGACCTACCCGAAGGCGCAATTGCCGTTCGCCGTGAGCTGAGAAACGTAAAACAGCTCCAAGAAACTGATCAGTTACTCCAAATGAATGGTTCCACTAGGCATTTACTGGAAACTACAATCGCGCCTCTGATGGGAAATCGCACACTAAAAGACAAAGATGCCTCAATGCTGGATCGCTTAACCTCACAAATTCAAAGTGCTCAGTTATCAGGCAGTAGTGAGATCGAAAACCTAAAAGCGGATTACATCTCTCGCTTACAAAACCTAGCAGTGACCATTACAGAAGTGCGCAAACAAGGCGATGAAATCGCAAGAGTGCAAACCCAGAAATACTGGCAAGACATTACGCTAGAGCAGCTTGAAAACACACGCACTAAACTGCGTGGGATTATGAAGTTCAAAAAGAAAGAACTGTCTCCCTATGAGAATATTCAGACAACCACAGCGCAAGATGGCGAGGTTCGTGAAACTGACCGTGTGGTGATTATCGGTGATGAAACAGAAGCCATGGTTTACCGTAAGCGTTTGAAAGATATTCTCGATAAAATGCTCGCTGATAATCCTGTATTACAGAAGATTCATAACAACCAAGCAGTGACAGAAGATGAACTAAAATCACTGACTTCAACAATTTTAACGCAGCACCCCGGTGTTGATGCGAATGCTTTGAACGCTTTTTATGGAAGAACTTCAGAAGAGCTGAGCCAAACGTTGGTTCAGCTAGTGGGTTTAGACGCCGATCTCGTCAATCAACGCTTTACCGATTTCATTCAAAATAACCAACTTAGCTACAAGCAAGTGCAGTTTTTGAATCAATTGAAACGCTTTATTTGTCAGAACGGGCGTATCAAAGTCGCAGATTTATACGAGGGGCCGTTTGAGCGCCTAACCGATGGCGAAGGCTTAGATATCTTCACCGATTCAAAAGCGGACGAGCTTGAAGCGTTAATGCAGCCATTTTTGATGCCACATTAACCAAACGGTCATTCAAAACACCGAAAAGGGAGTTTGTAAGGTTACGAACTCCCTTATTCATTATAAAATCTCATAATCTACACCTCTTAACTTTGTCGTTTGCAAAGTTAACAGCCACTAAAAGAAGAGCGCATTATGCTAACTGGTCAATTACGTAACGATATCGATGGTCTGTGGGAAAAGTTTTGGACAGGTGGGGTAACCAACCCGCTAGTGGTAATTGAACAGATCAGTTACCTAATGTTCTCTCGTATGTTAGATATGCAAGAAACCACGGCAGAGAAAAAGGCTAAACGTACAGGTAAACCGTTTAATCGCCAGTTTCCGGAAACGCCTGAAGGTCAGTTACTGCGTTGGCAAAACTTCAAAAACATGTCGGGTGCAGAACTGCTTCCTCACCTGCGTAACAACGTTTTTCCTCACTTTTCTGATATCGAGCTTAATGGTTCAGATATTGCGCAGTTTATGGCTGATGCTGATGTGGAGATCCGTAGTGAATCGGTACTGCTATCTGCGGTTGAAATGGTTGATAAGCTTCCGCTCGAGCAGAGTGATGTTAAAGGTGATATCTACGAATATCTACTGAGTAAGCTCTCTTCTGCTGGCATTAACGGACAATTCCGTACGCCTCGTCATATCATCGATATGATGGTTGAAATGCTGGATGTGCAACCAACAGATGTGATTTGTGACCCTGCGTGTGGTACAGCGGGCTTCCTTTCTCGCGCAATGGAATACCTAACGCGTACTCACACTAGCCCAGAAAGCATTTACCAGGATGAAGACGGCAACAACGTTTACACCGGTGATATGTTGCACGAATACCAAGACCACATTAATAATAAAATGTTCTGGGGTTTTGACTTCGACACCACCATGCTACGCGTCTCAGCAATGAACATGCTGCTACACGGGGTAAGCTCTGCCAACATCACATACCAAGACAGCTTGAATAAGAATTTTTCAGGTAAGGCTCAAGAAGAGAACTTCTTCGACAAAATTCTAGCTAACCCACCGTTTAAAGGCAGCCTAGATGAGCAGTCGGTAAATCCGCAAGTGCTTTCAATGGTGAAAACCAAGAAAACCGAGCTGCTATTTGTGGCGTTAATCCTGCGCATGCTTAAGCTAGGCGGCCGCAGCGCAACCATCGTGCCTGATGGCGTCTTGTTTGGCAGTTCAAAGGCACACAAAGACTTACGTCAAGAACTGATTGAAAACAACCAATTAGAGGCAATGATCTCACTACCTAGCGGTGTATTTAAGCCGTATGCTGGGGTATCTACTGGAATTCTTATCTTCACCAAAGGCGGCAGCACCGACAATGTTATGTTTTATGACATGCAGGCAGACGGCTATTCACTAGATGATAAGCGTAACCCAATCAAAGATAATGATATTCCAGAAGCTCTCGCGAAATGGAAGCGTTATAGCGAGCTATACGAAGCGAATGATACAGCGACATTGAAAGAAGAGTTTGGTGATAAAACGCAGAAAGCCTTTATGGTTTCAGCTGAAGACATTAAAGCGCAAAAGTATGACCTTTCTATCAACCGCTACAAAGAAGTGGTGTATGAGGAAGAAGTGTATGAGGACCCTAAGGTGATTCTTGCTAAGCTGAAAGCGCTTGAGAATGAGATTCTGGCTGACTTGAATGAGTTGGAGGGGATGCTATGAGTTGGAGCTTAGTACCATTACATGATGTTTGTCGACCAAAACAATGGAAAACAATAGCATCTAGTAAACTTTTAGATGAAGGTTTTCCTGTTTACGGTGCTAACGGTATCATTGGTTTTTATGATGAATATACCCACGAGCTGCCTACTTTAATGATTACTTGTCGTGGAGCAACTTGTGGTAACGTCCATATATCCAAGCCAAAGTCATACATTAACGGAAATGCAATGGCTTTAGATAGCCTTGACCATGATAAAGTTGATATAAGATATCTGTACTACTTTTTTAAAAGTAGGGGATTTAAAGATGTCATTTCAGGCTCAGCTCAGCCACAAATAACTGGTCAGGGTTTAACTAAAGTTCAAATCCCACTCCCACCACTAGGCGAACAAAAACGCATTGCAGCCATTTTGGATAAAGCTGATGCCATCCGCCAAAAGCGCAAGCAAGCCATCGACCTAGCAGATGAGTTCCTACGCAGCGTCTTTTTGGATATGTTTGGTGATCCGGTTACTAATCCGAAAGGGTGGGAGGTTAAGTCTCTGTTTGAACTTACAAAAGGTAAGTTACAAAACGGAGCATATTTCCCGAAAGATATGTATTCGGGTGATGGCGTTGAAATGGTTCATATGGGGGATGCGTTTTATGATTATATTCCTAGAGGAAAAATGAAACGAGTCATTGCGAATGACAAAGAAATTCAAAAATATAAAGTTACAACAGATGATATTCTTATCTCACGTCGTTCTTTGAATTATGAAGGGGCGGCTAAGCCTTCGTTGATTATAGACGACAAAGAACCTCTATTATTCGAAAGTTCACTGATAAGACTTACACCTAATAGTGATGTTCTAAATAAGTTGTACTTATTTGGTTATCTTTCGAATGAAATAGTGAAAGAACACAAAATTAGAAAGTTCGTAACAGGTGCAACGATTAAGGGTATAAGCCAAAAAAACCTCGAAAATATAGAGATTTTAGTTCCTCCCATTGATCTGCAAACCAAATATGAAGGTGTCGTTTCCGGTATTAGTAAGTTAAAGAGAAAAATAGAAAACGAAGATCGCTTAGCAACATTGTTTAGCTCGCTTTCCCAAAGAGCATTCTCTAGCGAACTTTAAACCAAGCCTTAAATAAACTCTAAAATTAGCAATGCTGAGGTTCTTCAGCATTGCTATCAACAACAATGGCCATCCTTTAATATCTATTCCGCTCAACCCCTTAAATTATTCAAAGGTTCAGTTACGAAAACGGGTCATCAAAACTTGAACTGCTGCAGCCAAAACTGTCATCGTCAAATAGGCTAGTGTCATCGAAACAACTGTTTGTACTGTCGTCGAACAAACTGTTGTTCATGCTATCGTCACTCAGTGAACTGATCGAGTCGTCAAAGAGGCTAGTACTATCAAAGCTATCTGATGAATCTATGCCGAATGGATTGCCTTCCACATCCACACCTCCTATGCCACCTACCATAGGTAACCCGTTTGCAGGGTTAATCGAATTGTCATCGAACGTTGTGGTGTCTTCTGAAAACAAAGTGCTTTCAATAGTGTCGGATTCAAACAGATCATCTTGGTCGTTATCGGGCGTGGTGTCTGAATGTTCACTGTCTGAAGCTGAATCGGAAGTTGAAGCCATAGGGGGGAAGTCGTTTGTCTCAGTCATGTGAGAGACGAAAAAGTAGCTAAACACTCCGATGAAGATCCCGAAAGGTATGGCCAGCGAACCAATCATGAGGCCGATGGCAGGAAAAAGAATAGCTAAGACATATTTCATGAGGAACCTCATCACTCGGCATGTTAGAAAACTAGATGTTCAAATCATCCTTATGTCTAAACAATAGCAACCCAACCATTTTGTGTTGTTATCAATGTTGAGATTTGCAGTCCATCCTTCACTAATAGTATTGACTCAATTTTTAATTTGTATATGTGATGTCAACTCTATAAATATATGCAATTTGATGATAATAGTATGAGTTAACTCGCTGATTTGTATCAGCATAACCACTTAAAGTTAATGATTACCGCTGAAAATGAATATCACCAAGCTATCTCTAACCAATTTCCGCTCATTCCAGCAAACACAAACTATCGAGTTTGCACCAGTCACCTTATTGTTCGGCCCAAATAGTGTCGGTAAGAGCAGTGTCCTTATGGCTCTGTTCTACTTACAGCATGTAATTAATAAGGGGCAATGTGACCCTCAGCGAATTGAAGCGCTCGGTAATAAATACGTTGGCGGCTTTAAGAACCTTATTAACGGTAAAGATCTCTCTAAAACCATGGTGATCAAGGTTGAGTACCAGAAACCAAAAAATCAGGCAGGACACAGCTTCGATGATAGCACTTGGTTTATTGAGGGTTTACTTCAAAAAGCGGCTCAGTTAGGTGAGTCCGTATCTGAACCTTTACTCAATATGAGTAGCCCTAGTGAATGGGCCGACGAGATCGCGATTGAGTTTGAAATCAAGTGGTCTCACGCTGAAAAAACAGCGTTTGTCTACCGCCAATCTGTGTGGTTAGACAACGAGTTCATTCTGGAAGTGAAGAACACCAAGCCGAACGACAACGCTGAAGTGAGCCGAGTTAACTATCTTCATCCTTTATTTAAAACGGATGACGAAGATGACACAGAAATGGCTTATCGGGAAGATGGCTCCTGCGGTGAATTTCATCACCATGTTTTAGAAGCAGCAACCTCTACCCCGATAGATGTATTGTTACCGAATAGTCAACGAAGGTTTGTTCACGCTCCATTTCACTTTCAATCTCGATCAGGTGCACTACCAAGGCTAGATAAAAGGTTAGAAACGAGCTTAGAGTCCGAACATGACTTGATTACTCGCAGAATCGAGGAGATTTTTAGTGATGTGATTGTCGCATCGCTCGCCAACCTAAACGATGTTCTTTCAGACAGCGTTGCTATTGGACCACTAAGACAAATTCCTGATTCTACTTTCGATGCTGAAGATAAGGTGATTCAAAAGGATTGGTACTCGGGTAAGGCGAGTTGGGACACCATTTTCAATGCCGATATGGAGGTGGTTCATCGAGTTAACCGCTGGATGGCAGGCCGTGATTGGCTTGATCTTGGTTATGCCTTGGTTGAAAAGTCTGAGCAAGGGCGGATCGACTATATCAGTGATGGCGATAAGTTTAGTGATTTCACACGTAGACAACTGGATGAAGCGTCGAGCGAAGGTGTCAACCATAAGTATTTTTCTTCACGAGAGTATCAACACGACGTGGTTACCTTGTGGGACCTTTCAAATGATATTGAGGTTTCAGCAAGTGACGTTGGTGCCGGCATTTCACAAGTTTTCCCCTTGGTGGTTGCGGCAGAGTCTAACAAGCGTGGCCTGATTTGTTGCGAGCAACCTGAATTACATTTACATCCCAAAGCACAAGTTTCATTGGGTGATTTGCTAACTCAAACAGACAGTAAAAACCACTACCTAATTGAAACTCACAGTGAGCATTTAATTCTGCGTTTACTTCGCCGTATCAGAGAAACGACAGATCAAGCGTTGCCAAGTGGCTTTACGCCAGTTAGCAAAGCGGATCTCTCTATTGTCTATCTAGAGTCTTCTGATGCAGGAGTTGTGGCACATAAAACACTGCTTACCGATGATGGTGACTTAGAAACAGGTTGGCCGAGTGGTTTCTTTGATGAAAGAGATGAGGAGCTTTTCTAATGTACAAGGAGATAGCACTCGACCCTCACTGTATGTCGGAATATCACTATTATGCGTTGCTTAAAAGTGCCTTTGGTTTTGAAAATGGTCGGTATTTGATAGCCCCAACTAAAGAGTGGGTCAGGGAGGCGTATCAAAGTGTTAAGGCTTCCGATATTGCGCCGACCAAGAAAAAGTCTGTGACTAATTTTCTTAATAAGTTGCAGCGAGATAAAGCCAATCCTTTCATTGTGTTACCAAAAGATCGAGCAGATTCAACACTGCAGAGTAGGTATGAAAATTGGCTCAATTGGATGACATCACAACACTCACTAAGAGCATTCAACGCCGTTGTGTCAGAGCAAGCGGGCACAGAACATATCAATTATGAGCAGATCATTGATGGAGATACGAGTTGGTCGATTCCTCCAACTCTTTGGATCGATAAAACCGAGCACAATATCTTAGATGTGACTGTTCCACTACTGAATGTGGGAAAAGATCTAATCATTGCGGATCCCTATTTTAAACTCCCAGGTAATGCATTGCTCAAAGCTATTTTGCGTAGGGCCACATCCTCAGGTGTTCGCACCGTGAGTATCGTGACCACAATGGATTGCAGTAATTTATCAGGTGTTTTTGAACGCGAGTATCAAGCTTCAATGGTTGATTTACCGTTGGTGAATTATATCCGTGTACCACATGGGTTTATACACGATAGATATCTGCTCAGTGATAAAGCGGCCATAAAAGCGGGGCAAGGCTTTTCAACAGCACCTGAAAAAGGCCTGCAGTCGGATCGATTAAGCATCAGTTTGTGCGGTTTAGAAGAATATAGAGAAACCAAAGCGTGTATCGACGAGTATCAAAACAAGCATCCAGAAATGTGCACGCGTTTGGGTGAATAATAAAACAATGGCTTAGATAAATATTATGGAATTACAGTTTAAGGATGTATCCGGTAAAGACAATATTGGCGATTTTACTTGGATCCATCAATCAGGGCGTCAGGCACTTATCGCAGACCTGGTATCGGGTTGCGACGTTGCTAGGGGGATAGACCTGCTAAGTAGTTGGTTAACCGTGAATCAAACTAATGAGCTGTTTGTCGCGGAACAAGTGATAGAAGATCTGCATCAACTCTTTTTCAACAATGGGGTTCAATCTACATTTGGCATCATCACTCAGAAGGCAGAAGAGTTTGAATTGTCTTGGGTAGGAAATATTCGGCTTTATCGAGTTGAGAAGGGGGTTAAAAGAGCCGAATCTCGCGGCTTTGAATCACAACCTATTTCTGTTGTTGGAAGTGAAGTCACGCCTATCGTTCATCACATGACCCTTGATAATGATGGGATTTCGAAGTTTATTTTAACCAGCGACGGTTTAAGCAGCCAAATGATGTGCGAGCTTAACTTAACCTCTGATGCTCTAAGCAGTGGCCAACTGCAAAAAAAACTGCTTCCAGCGGTTGTCGACCAAGACTGGTCTGCACTTATCTTTCCGATGGCGAACTCGCACTCTTTTGTAGCAAATGACTGGCCATACAACCCGTTTGTCGGGGCTCAAGAAGAGCGTTTACATGAACGCAGAGGCTTAGCTGAATTAGCAACACAACTTTTCACACAACCGCTTTTTGAAGGTTTTAGAATTGTCTCTTGCCCTCCGATCTTGAGTGAAAACTCATCCCGTTTGTTTGATGGACTGCTTATTTATCCGTTTGGTGTGATCCCGCTTGAATTGAAAGATCATCACGGCAATATCGCAGTTGATATGTGCACGAACAAACGAAACAGCTTGTTGGTCGATAATGATATGGGTCGCACTTACCTCTCGAATCCGGTCACTAAGCTCAGAGAAGCCTTAAGAAGGTTTGGAGATTTACCTGAGTTAAAAGCGCTGCTGCCAGAATTAAAAAATACTGGCTTAGTACTGTTTACGAATCGTAACGCCAATGTTGAGTGTATTTATGATGGTCAAACAGTTTCGGCTCCTTTTATGGAGATGGGGGAAGTCATGGTTGCGCAAACCGAACAGGTATCTTCGCTACTCGTTAAGTTCTGCCGCTCTCGATTTGGTAAAAAACCAAAACGGCGTTTGCTTGAATCGGAAATAAATCGGCTCGTTCAGGAACTGACGGCATCTCCTGTTGAACAGTATCAAGGTGCCATCACCGTTGGAGATTATGAAGTAGAGCTGGAAGCGGTTGAGTCGGAGTCAACAGATTACTTTACCGTTTACAACGCCGTTCTATTTAACGAACAGGTTTGGGCGAAGTGCTTTAATTTAGATCACTTAAGTGCTGTACATCGCCAAACCGAGCTCAAGAGCTTGGGCCGAGAAGCTCTAGTGCTTAAGCGCTTAAGCAGAGTGGATGGGGTTCAACGCTATCAAGATAAGGAATTACTTGAAGACAAGTTTTATGTGTTCGTTGAAAAAGCTCCTGCTGTAACACTTGAACAATGGCTTAGTGCGAACCCTACAAGAGAAGAAAAACTCAACCTACTGATCGAATTAGCAGAAACCATCCAACAGATTCAGAGCGTGGGTGACCCCGAGATTATTCATCGAGCCATTAACTTATCAAATATTCGTGTCACCGAACGAAGCGAGCCAATGTTGATAAATTTCGAGTTATGTCAGCAAGAAATGGTTGCGACACTGCCCCTAAATGCTAGAAGAACGTTCGAGCAGAAGTACCAAGCGCCGGAAGTAAATGAACCTGGTCAGTCTTTAACGTTTTCTTCCGATATTTTTAGTCTGGGATTAGTCGTGTTTTATTCGTTAAGTGGGGAACTGCCGTTTGAGCAATCGACAAAAGAATTAGTGAGTAAGGGGCGCCGCCCAGCGTATTGGAAACAGCTGTGCCAAAAGTTAGAGCTATCAGGACAATATGCTGAGTTTTGGCAGAGAATACTTCACGTTACACCTAAATACCGTCCAACAATTGAGCAAGTGATAGAGGTCTTAAAGACATGGAAATGACAACAAATGGCTATGCCAAACAATACCCCAAGGAAAAGGTAATCTATCAGTGTGAAGCGACGAAACGTGCTTTTTATCGCGTCAAATTGCCTCAGCTTGGCTTGTATTACGGGTTAAAAGAGATTGAGGTCGAGGATCTTAAAGCTAGTAAAGCCATTAAAAATGAGATTGTTGCTCTGAACCGTTTGCCGTTTGGTGTTGCAGCTAAGTGCCATCAATATTGGCAAGAGGGAAAGAAGCATTATCTTCTCATGGACTGGGTTGAAGGTAAGCCTCTTAATGAGTTTGTAACGACGGCACCAAATAATCGTAGAGAGTTTGCACAACGCCTGCGCTTGGCAGAGAAAATTGGTTGGAAGTTGGTTGAACTTCATCGTTATCGTGTTACCCATCGAGACCTGAAACCAGAAAATATCATTGTGCACAGTGACAAAAATCAGAATGTCACCGGAGTCAGTTTTATTGATTTTGGTTTATCCAACCAAAAGCGTTACCTTGAGGAAGGGACAGCACATTATCGCTCTCCAGAGCAAGAATTTGTGAGACACGTGAGCCTCACTCAGTCGTCGGACATTTTTTCATTCTGCCAACTTATTCACTATTTATTGACGGGTCAACCATTGGTACTTCAGCCAAATTTTGATAATTCGGATTGGGATGAGATGAACATTCACTTGCCTACCTCTATACCATCAAAGCTCCATGATACATTGCAGCAGGGGCTAACGTTCGACTGTAATAAGCGCAGTAAACAAGTATTTACTATCGTCAAAGCCTTACAAGAGGCTTCTAAGCAACTCAATAGCAAGGGGTAATCCTAATGTCTGTATACAATCAAACCGTGCCTTTTTGGCCGGAAGATAAATCAGCTAAATATGGTTCCGTTCTTCCTCTATTGTATCGTTTGGAAAATAATTATCTGGATAAAAACTGGCCTGACAATGGTGAAGGTCAAGAGGCGGTTATAAGCCAACTAAAGTCAACTAACAAAGCTTGGGCTTCTTCATTTAAGCCGAAAGATACCGTCATCGTCACCTTACTTATTGGTAAATATAAAATCACAATTAATGTTGCCAAGAGTGAGGAGAAACCTAGGCTTTGGGTGAGTCGGATTTACTATGCGAACAACCAAGACCGCCAGCGCATGCTGGAGCACGGGACTTTGCTCGAGTTTGATGGCATTGAGTTTCTGACGGGCCGAGAATTTGGCAATGGATTGGAAGCTCGTGATGTTAGGTTTAAGTATGGCTTATACGCAACTGAGTTACTCGATGCAATCAATTCTCCATGGAATGTGGAGGGCGAAGAGCTAGAACCAGAACAAGCAGAAGAGGAGGCGCTTTGCTACGAAGAGCAAGAGATGGTCGATGTGTTGCGCTGTTTCATTGACTCTGAGTATGAACTCGAAAGAATTGCGGCTCAGCAATGTATGCCTTTCAATGCGACCTCTATCAGTGCTCGAAGTGAGCGAACAACCTACCGTCTTCACTATGAAATTACGTTGGATGAATTCGATTATTCCCGCTTACTTGAAGTACAACCAACGCTGCTTGAAATGCTCGACGAAATGCGAGAGCCAACAGATATATTATTAGAGGTGGCGGATCTCACCCCTGTAGAGAATGAACCTATCATTCACGTTAGCATCGAGAAACAAGCGTTAAATTCACAAATACCAGATCAAGCGCTTTTGGCTATTGCGGCTCTACCGACGTTAAAGAAGGTAAGAAACTCCGTTGTAGATTCTTTAGAGTCTGAGTCATCCAAAAACCCATGGTTGTTACCTTTAGCCGCTAAAGTGTATCAACATGAGCCTCTTACCCCAGTTAAGGTTCCATTACCTCCAAGTAAATTTCCACCGACACCGTCGCAAGTTAAAGCGATTGATAGTGGTGCTGGTAGTAATGATTACACTTTGGTTCTAGGGCCTCCGGGCACAGGTAAAACCACGGTTATTCTTCAGTGGGTGAAGTACTTCGCGGCGCAGGGTAAACGTGTTCTTGTGACATCGCAAAACAATAAAGCGGTCGACAATGTTCTAGAACGTTTGGCTGAAGAAGACGATTTTGAGTGTTTACGTATAGGCAACGAAAATAAAATCAGCTCTTGCTTGGAGGACATTACACTCGATAATAAAGCCGCTGAATTGCAAGCGCGTATGTTTAGTTCAGCCGATGAGACACTGAAAAACCTAGAGTCTCAACTCACTTATATTCATGAACTGCTTGCGAGTAGAAATGAAATTATCGCGAAAATGGATAATGCAGATAAAGCTCAAAGTGATCACATCCATCATATTAATAGGCAGAAAAGCTTACACGTAGAGTTGGCTGAAATAGAATCGCATATTCTTTCTCACGACAATGTTATTCGTCGATTAAATGCTCAATTGAAAGAAATTGAGCAAAAAGAGTGGCCGATTTTTAAGTCTGTTTCTCGATGGATAAACACTAAAAAGACCAATCTAGTCAATAGCCGTATAGAAAGCTCTCATATAAAGTCTGGAAAACTTAGCGAATCACGAACAACGACTATGGCCTCTATTGCCAATACAGAGAAGTCTATAGAGGAAGCTCAACAGCTTATTGAAAGCTGTAATCAACAGATTGATGCTTACTTTAGAAAGGTCACTTCCCTAGTTGATGAGGTAGTTCTGCCAGGGCAGTCTGAGGACAGAGTAACGAAATTAGAACTGGTTCAATTGGATGAACTGTTGCGTAAAGTTTCGGGTATTCATAGCAACCTCACGCAGTGGTTCAATAAATTGAAAACCGAGCGTCAACAGGCGCTGTATAAAATCTTAATCGAAAACGTAAACGTGGTTGGTGCTACTTGTATTGGTATCAATACCAAAGCCCTATTTAGAGAACTCGACTTTGATGTTGTGATCGTAGATGAGTCTGGTCAGATACAACTCCACAACTTGATTGTCCCTTTGTCCCGAGCCAATAAAGCGATATTAGTAGGGGATCATAAGCAGTTACCGCCTGTCGTCAGTGATGAAGTACTGGAAGAAGTTGAAGCTAAAGACTTCGGAGACTACAAAGACCTTTATCGACTGAGTTGGTTTGAGCACCTATGGAATGCCGCTCCGGACGACCGAAAAATCATGCTGGATACACAATTCCGCTGTCCTTCCATTATTAGTGATTTTGTCTCGGAAGCTTTTTATGAGGGCAACTATTTTGCTGGTGTCGGTATGGATAAGAAAAAACCGCTACTGTCATATTGCCCACAGCCGATGATTTGGATAGACACGACTTGGTTAGAAAATAAAGGTGAAAAGTCGACATCAGAAGAGGGCAGAGCGGTGGTGCAAGATAACGTTTGTGAGACAAATCTAGTTATTGAGCTTCTTAAGTCTTCAATTCAGGAGATGCCAGAACTTGCTGAGAACCGAGAGATAGGGGTTATTGTTCCCTACGCAAATCACGTGAAAGCCATCCAGAACGCAATACGCAGAGAACAAAAGCGTGGTGAGCTACTGGAACTCAAGATGCCACTAAATGAACTGGTTGCTTCTGTAGATAGTTTCCAGGGGCAAGAACGAGATTTGATCATATTCACATTCACGCGTTCGAATCGACAAGGTAAGGTTGGATTCCTTGCGGATTGGCGCCGACTTAATGTTGCTCAAACACGAGCTAAGAAGCAGCTTGTAATGATCGGTGATTCTCAAACATTGACTAAAGGTGCAGACCGAGATAGTGCTCATGATGTGGAATTCAAGAGAGCGATGGTGCTGCTGAAGAGTCAGTGTTATGAGAAAGGGGCGCTAATCCAAGCGAGCCGTTTTCTGCCAAACGAAAAGGTCGTTAAGCGCCCAAGCGTTCAAAACAAATATAGAACGACACACAATCCTAGCTCTAAAACAATGTTGGTAAGTGAAAATGGCTAAAAAGAAAACAAATAGTAATCCTTACTTCAATGTCTTGAAGAGTTACGCTGAAGTACTAAATTCTCAGATCGGATCTGATGAAACGCTCTTTTATGTTCGAGATAGTCTGTTACCGATTCTAAATGTGAAAATATTGGTAAAAGAGCGAAGTAGAGAGGAGTTAAGTGATATAGATTTAATGATCTTCAAGTTGATAGAGCAAGGTATCAGTTCTGTTCAATCTATCGTAACTTTGACTGGTTTAGCAGAAAAACTTGTCACAAAGCACTTGAGTGAAATGGCAGGCCGTTCCTTTGTTACTTTTATTGATGGAAGGTTTAAATTAACAGCGTTGGGGGAAGAGACGCTTGAACACGGTGTCCCAATTCGCACCGTGCAGCGAGCCTATCGCTATTGTGCTGTTTCAGAACAACTGCTGCCGAAAGATGCGTATAAGTTACCTTACACCGAGGTAGATAAGCTTCGCTCTAGCGACTTTACACGTACGATTAGCTCGAACCATATCTTAGAAGAGTCTCAATTAGTTAACCTTAAAGGATTAGACTTATCAAAGGTCAGTTCGAAAAGAGCACTTGGTATTACCGACGAAGCATTATCCTTTGACGAGATTATTGGGTACTCATCTGGTTATCTTCAAACACGGGTCTTTTTGGTCGGCAAAAATAAGCCTCAAAGAGCGATTGTGGCATTTGGAGAAACCTGCGTTGAATATGATTTAGAGGGAATATTGGCGACAGTTACAGCATTAAATGACGAAAATATCATAGGTAACTTAAACGAGTTTCATCAAAGGCAAAAGGTCTCTTTTGGAGATGGAGAAGTCACACTTGATGAGTTCGGTCTCCCAGTTGTCAATATTACGCGAGCAAATCTCGATTGGTTGTCAAAAGGGTTAGAGTCAGGGCAGAAAGCCATCCTTATGTGTGGGACTCAAGCTTTACCTGCTAAGCCTATAGGCTTGAAAGCTTGGGGTAGGCTATCAAGTATATCTGGCTTGACCATTCGTTACTGTCTGCTTGAGGAAGAGTTACAAAAGGATGCATCTAGCCTAAGGGAGTACACTGATTTATGTGATTCGTATATGAGAATTCCTCGAGACGAAAGACCTTATTCAAAGCTAAGTGCTTACATTGAAAATACACTATCGGTGGAAGAGATAGAGCATGTACGTGTACTTGCTGAGCGCTATTCTATAGCTAGGATCAGTAATAATTTACCCAAGACAGAGGCGGTTGAAGCTTAATGGCTGAGTATAAATGGCAGGGGTGGGGATTTTTACCGCTCTTTATCTCAAAGAAATCATTTTTAGAACTTGTGAACTCAGGAAATTGGAAACATTGGAGCGAAGATTTACAAGATCATGAGATCAAAGATATAAGACGCTTCTATACTCGATCTAGTGCCGATTTGTTAAGGCCAATGAAACAAGGTCGCTACGTGTTTGAAGCTAAATTGAGTGATAGCCCGTTGTTATCTTTGGTACCTAATCAACAATCGTTTAATCACGAATTTTCGGTCTGTATTACCAAGCTACAGCTTCTCCAAATGGGCGAGGTGAGTCTGCTTTATTTGCATTTTGAATCTAGCGATAACCTAAGTGCAACTAGTATTGCTGAGCTCAATAGAACTGTTTTTCAATGGGAGCCGAGAACGGAAAGGCATAATGTTTGTCTATGGGAGGATTCAGAACAACAAAAGAAAGGATTAAAGCAACACATTAGTGACTTACTAAGCCTTCCTCTAAGCAATAACAGCCACTATGAAGAAGATGCTTTTGGTCATGAGCTTGTTAGTTGTTCTTGGATTAAGCAAGTAAGTGATTTTGACCAATCTGACACTATTTGTGTGAGTGAGCTTAGCGCAGGAATCAATTTTTCTAACCCTAGGTATAAGCTCTCTGAAAACGAAAAACAGAGGCTTATCGAGAACCAATTTCACTACTGGTCTGATTGGCGCTGTCAATTTAATCTGAATCGTCTTGTTTTTGTAGATCAAACCCCAGGAGAATCATCACTAAACTGGAACTTAGCGACGAACCAGTACTATCTTGATTTGTTAGCCGCGGTAATTTGCCAACGAACAACGCTCGGTCGTTTTAAAGATGAGATGATTTTAAGCCCGAACAAAAAAAGAGCGAGGCTTTACGAACGGATATCCCTATTTAGACGATCGTATAAAATGTCTCATGTCTCTACTTACCCTTTTGCAGAGAGATTGTATCAATATCTGTGCTGCCAAGCAGATTTAGAGTTAATAGAACAAAAAGCATTCGTCGAGCTGGAGCATAACCATGCGTTATGGAAGCAAGAGAAAGACGAATCATCCAACACGGTTTTGTTGTTAGTATCACTTGTGGCTGCTTTGCTCGTCCCCGCCAGCTCTATAGCCACAATTATGGCATTAACAAAAGAACAAATGAATCTAACCTTTTGGGCTATATCTGGAAGTATCACTCTAGTTACCGCGATTGTAATGGTGTGGCCGCCACTTAAACGTTATTTGAAAAGTAAAGATTGATGAGAGAACCAGAATCGAGCAGTAATTTTGTAATTGAACTTATTATCGGCATTGTATTGGTTGTGTCTCTTGATTCGGCCTTAATAGCTGTACTAAATATTAGCTTAGTACGGCTAACTGGTAACCAATTGGTGGATGTTTTGTTAATGAGTTTGTTCTTTTTTGGTTTGTATATGACAAAAGTATCACTGTGGCTAAGGGTGCGATTAGTGTCTTTTATCTATAGGTTTTGCAAGTAAACTTCTTAGCTACTTTACCCAAATATGACTCTTTCTATAAACTCTCAGCTCAAACACGCAGGGAGTTTCTCATTTTGAGCATTCATAAGCTTAAGAATACCAATCTGAATTATCTAACTTTTATCATAGCGTTCGAACAAACAAGGGTTTAGCGCATATGACGATACAATTGGTAAAAATTCAAGGTGATGAGACACCGCTGTTCGCCCCGTTTTCTGGAGTTCAAATTGCAGGAGAGGGCGTGCAGAGTTGGCATAAGCTTGAGGAAGATCCGACGTTTCTATTCGGTTTTTGTTTAGAAGCTGGTGAGTTTGTTTATATCAACAATGAATTATCTCAAGCTGTTGGTTTTGATATTTCTGATGTTGAACTTACGGTAGAGCAGCTTTGTAGCATGCTGAAAGTTCGCAATGGTGTTTGTATAGAGCACAATACTGGCTGGGGCGGTAGCTACATTGTAGCGTTTGGGGAACTAAGTGAATGCTAACACAAGGTGATCTATGCCCACACTGTGGTTTGATAATTATGATGCCAACTGACTTAACTCCAGATTGTCTAGGCTGTGGAAAGATTATCAATCAGGAGACAGACCAAACAGATGGTGACGAATTTTATGGTATCTAGACGATAGCATAACTATTAAGTCCTTCTTTTTCATACAAGACCAAATAACTTAGTGAGCCTATTTTGAAAAATATTTTGGTAGCCGTGACAGGCGCAAGCCCTCAAGTCCTAACTGAAACGCTGTTTGCATTGAATCATCAAGGTAAAACAATGCCTGATGAAGTATTTGTGATTACTACCGCTAACTCTAAGCTAACGCTAGAAGAAGGGTTGTTTCAAGATGGTCATTGGAACAAGTTAATACAAGATTATCAACTTCCAGACATTAAGTTTAGTTCTGACAATATTTGGTTGATCTCTGATGAAGAAGGCAATGTGTTAGATGATGCAAAGGCCGAAGCAGACCAAGTCGTCATGGCTGACTTTATTACACAGAAAGTAGAGGAGTTGACTCGCAATGACGATGTTGCGATTCATGCTTCAATTGCTGGTGGACGAAAGACAATGGCTTTTTACATGGGCTACGCAATGTCTTTGTATGGTCGTGAGCAAGACGTGCTGAGTCATGTGTTCGTAGACGATGATTTTGAGTTTGTGAGTGAATTTTATTACCCAACTCCTTATGATAAGTACATCGTCGGGAGAGATAAAAAAAAGGTCGTAAACACCAAGGACGCTAACGTCACCCTAGCTGAAATCCCGTTTGTAAGAATGCGTCGTCAGGTTGATGAGTCAATTTATAATCAAATGCAAAGCCATTCGTTTTCAAAAACTGTATCAGCTTTGAATAGCGCTCATAGCTCAGAAATTAAAGTAAAAATTTCGACCAAGGATAAGACATTAGATGTGGCTGGTGTACCTGTAAAACTTACAGCTAAAGCGCTAGCTATTTACTTATTC
>NZ_JBFRTQ010000115.1:0-9409 GCF_041474195.1 Vibrio sp. 10N.222.52.C3
TCAAATAACGACGTGATATAAACACTATATATATTATGCATTTAATATCAAGATGGCACTTTTATAGAGATAAGACCAAAAACTACTATGCAAAATATCTATGCAATTGCCATTCTGATTGCATCACCAGTTATATTAGTTATCTGACTGAAAATATGACTAAATAATGAAATAGGAAAAACAAAATAATTTTCATTTCAATGACTCAGCATCACTAAACTAATCAATATTGGGCACTGGTGTACAATAATTTTCTTAATAAAATTGAGGGTAATAAAAATGATTAAGCCCCGGATACATACTCAAATTCCAACAACCTGAGATACATTTGCAAAAAGGTCTGCCGAATAGGCAGACCTTTGTCTAATCTTCCATATAACGATTAGCGTTACGCTGCTAGTTTTGTGCCCTTGTCGTAAATAAGCAGTTGTCGTAATAAACTTGGCACTATGACCACTGCAGCGTTCACATCCTTATTTAATGTAAATGTAGATTCAACCAAAGTAGCATCGGCTCCAAGTGCATTGGCACCATGTAGTGACACCGTCACAGACCCACCTTCGATTGGATCAAGAGTCAGTTCATATTGCCAAACTCCATTTTCACCAACCAGCACCTCAGCATCTGAAACTTTAACTCCCCCACTGTCTGTGACACTTAGGCTCAACTTATCACCTTCAGAAAAACGAACCGTAGTACCATCGAGAATCAATGTGGGTGACTCTGATTCGTTAACATCGTTACCGCTGTTGATCGCAGAGATGCTAATAGTTGGCGTAATCGGCAGCGAATGTGTGCTGTCTTGCGCCCCCACGTTACCCAATAAGTCTTGGTAATCTTTCACCACCAAATCCACCGTCAAATCAGACGACGTCGCGACTAATACATCGACATTGCCCGTCCACACGCTGGCGTCCGCACTCTGCGTCAGCGAGATGACCGTACCACCTAACTCGGCACTGGCCGCTTGCAGCGCTTTATCGAACTTAAGACTGACCGATACGCTCTGACCTATCGCTTGGTGTTTTGGGTTAAACGTCACGCTCGTTAACGTCGGTACCGCTTGCGCGAGCGTAAAGCTTGCGCTTTCGCTTACTTGCACGCCTGCAGCGTTGGTGCCCGTCACAATAACGGTGTAGCTGCCGTTCGGTTGATCGCTGATGTCCACCGTACTGCTCCAAGCCCCACCGCTTGCTACGGTCATAACGCCATTTTTCAATACCGTCTCATTGTCTTGCGCTTTCACTGCCAGGCGAAGCTCTTGACCATCAAAACGGGTCGAGGTGCCTGAGAAGGCCAAGTTCGCGGCATTGCTGCCGTCCACACTGCCCACCGGTGTGATGTCCAACGTTGGCGTGATAGGCAGCGAGTGTGTGCTGTCTTGCGTGCCCACATTACCCACTAGGTCTTTGTATTGCTCTGTAATCAAAGCCACTGTTAATTCATTAGTATCAGGCACTCGAACGTTACCCTTCCAAACTTTCTTATCAGCCGTAGCAGTTAGTGAGTTGATTTGATTACCACCAAGCATGGCCGTTACTTCTTGTAATTCCTTATCAAATTCAAGGGCTACTTGTACATCTTTGCCTACTTGCTGATGCATTGGATCAAATGTCACGCTAGACAGGGTTGGTAACACACCCTCAATCCCCAAAACCAAACTATCCCCTTTTCCGGGGATAGTATTTACGCTTTCGTAACTATTATCACCGACCCGTATGGTTATGTTTTTATCTTGTTTTTCAGGCGCTCTGTAATTGACCGTCCAAGTTATGTTGTCTGTTGTACTCCATGATGCTTGCTTCAGCGCGCCTATATCATTGTCATCATCTGCTTTAATTTCGACATCTGAAAATTCAAACTTATTAACCTCTTCAGTAAAGGTAAATGAAATAGGAATTTCGACTCCACCAGCCAAAGGCATTAACGCTATCGTTGATATTGTTAACTCAGGAATACTTGCAGCTTCAACTTTTGCATTTAGTGACTTCTCGGTCTTGTGTTCAACTAAATCGTCTGCTGTTACCGTTATTAGATAATCGCCAGGAGATAAAAGATAACGTATCAAGTAAGGGTCACCGTCTTTGATAGGTTCTTCAATTAACTGTGGGGTTACCGGGGCATCGGTACCATTGTTTGCAGTAGAATTAACACTGCTTAGATTTTTATCGAAGACGTATGCTCTTACATCCAAATAATATTGCCCTTCCTCCGGAATCATCGAATCCTGAGTACTGGTGATACTTGAAATGACCGGTGCTTGGTAATCAACAATGGATGCGATGCCTTCAGCATCGTAAGTCTTGTTGAGCACATTAAAGTCAGTAATAACTCGCCCGATAGAATCGGTTACGGTTACTTTTTGCATATACTCAGCTTGAGCATCGATATCAAAAGTCATCGTATCTGAAGCTGTTGAAGAGGCTATTTTCCCAGAAAACTTAATCGTGTTACCTGAAACTGGAACCAAATCTATAGCATAGGAAGCAGCCTTTACATCTTCTCCATCTTCAGAGGTAATGGTGAACGCTTGGCTATCATTAGTAAAAGCAAGCTTACCCCCTTGTAAACTTGTTATTCCATCAAAAGCCAAATCAATAGTTGGTATCCTAATGTCAATATCAATCGTCTTATTTTGAGTCCAACCTACATTGTCAGTTGCTTCGACATTGACTCGTATCGAATTCAACTCTTCTAACTCAGTTTTTGGAAGATCAAAATAAAGGTGTGAATTTTCGCTATCGTCATCTTTATCAAATACATATTTAGGATTAACTATTGTGTACTTAACCTTTGCTATACCGCTACCTTCATCCCACACAGAAAACTGAAATCTAACTAAGCTAGAATCATCCGGAGATTCATTGAGGGATACAGTGTCGTCAACATTTGGTAGGCTATTATCGACCATTACGCTTACTTCATCGCTTATAGACTCTCCCCATACATCAATAATTTGAATTTTAGGCTTAATAAATTGACCATCTAGTTTGTCATCTAATGGCGCGGTAAACGTCGAGCAAGAATAGTCATCCTCACACTTAGTGAAAGGGCCAAAGTTCTCTGGGTTATCATTCAAATTATATGACGCACCATCTAGAGTTGCGACGACATTTTCAAGATCAGAATTTTGTCCAACCTTCACCTTGAATTTCATTTCAAGGGTCTCACCTCGAATAATAGTATCTTCAGCAGGGCTGGTAATAGCGATTTCTAAATCGCCTTGGGCTGGAAGCAATAATTCTAACGCATGATCCGAACCTAAGTTTCCGGCGACATCAGACAAGTTCTTAATCGTGTATAAGTGCTGTAACGCCCCCGGAGAGAGGATATCGGCATACAACTCTCTATACGTACATGTCGTTATACCCAATTTAGAGCTACAACTATTTGGTTCAAAAGACACATTTAATCGATTTCTTACCAATAACGGTTCGTTACCATCACTAATATCCACACCAGAAAGATTGTCTTTGAAGCTCAATGTTAAGCTCAGAACTTTCTTACCTTCGGCGTTCAAACCGACGTCATTGCCAGTAAATTGATATGTGTCTTGTTCAACCGTAGGGGCATCGATATCCATCATATTAAAGCTGAATTTATTGACTGTTTCAGTATCATTCGTTCCTACTGTTTTCGTTATCAAAACCACAGGTGAAACAGACATATTCACATCAGTTGTAATGCTACACTTATAATTTTCTTGAGGATTAGTTATAACACCTGAATAAGCATTGTTCGAACCATCTTCCGGCACACCGTCTGAGGTGTAATTCTCTCTAACCCAACATTCTAATGTTTTTGCTTTTACCTCACCCGCAGGGCCAAATTCAACATTAAGGGTACTTCCCGATATATGACTTTGGAAGTCAGTCGGTTTTACGATTGACAGAGCAACACCTTGACGTTGCACATTGATACTTTCTGACCGTTCGGAAACAGGCCTTTCTTGTTCAGAGCTATAGCGAACGTTATTATATACTTTGAATTCCAACTGATAGGCACCATCTTCCGTTAGATCTGCCTCTGTCAACCTAGCTTCCCAAAGGCCACCTTTCTGAGAAAATGAGATATTGTTGGTTTGTTCCCCATATTTATAAGTACCTTCAACTAGCGGGATCCCGCTCTCATCTTCAGCATCAATACTTATAATTACAGGTTCAACACGAGTAATTTGTATCTGGCCACCAGAAGAAACTGGCGTGCCATCTTCATATGTGAAAGTAACCGAGTTAATAGTGGGCTTTGAGTTTTGAACTTTAACCACATAATCTATGCTTGTCGTATTCCCTCTAATGTCGGAACCACCTAATCTGATAGTGCGAATCGCACTATCACCATCGTTTTCACCTCTTAAAGGAATCTTCATATCTTCACCAACTAAGGTGCTTGCATCAGAGGGGTTTTCTTTGAAAGTCCAATACTCTAATGTTTCATTGTTAACACCGTCTGATGATGGTGTTCCCCTATCATTTAAATCTTGGGCTGAAAGATTGAATACATAATCACCAAGATAGAAACTTTCCGGATCAAACGCATTTAACTTTAGTGATGGGCCTTCACGATCTAGCAGAACAGTTCTAATTTCTGTTTCAGATTCAAACCCATATTCGTCTAGGGCTTTGAGGTACAGGTTAGCCTTTTTGTCTTCGCCAATCACTATAGTGTCACTTTGCGTTTCTGTAATTTCGATATCAAAGGGCTGCGTTGGATCTTTGGGGTCAATTGAACGTATTGCAGCGTTTTGACCTTGTTGCCAAAGTTCAACCTTAGATACATCAGAGTCGTCAGATACTGATGTAAGCTTTACAGTAAATGCGGTACCAAGAACATAGCTTTCACCTGAATTAGTGTCTAAAACCCAAGGGTCAGCTAATTCAATTACTGGTCCCTTGTTGTCGACCAAGAATTCAAATTCACCACTGTGTGTTCCCGATGGAAAAGAACTGTCTGTTGCTGTTACGTAGAAGAAGTTTTTCTCATTATATTTAAATGCCTCCGCAACTAGTCTCACCTCTACGTTAGGCTGCATGCCTAATAGATACGGCTCAGTACTCTCTTCAGGTTCTGTTTCGTAATGTTGCAAAGTGAAACGCCTGCCAGACTCTGACTTCATATCGACTTCAACCAAACTCCCTGGACTCAAGCTCCAAGTAATATCAGGTACCCAGCTAGTATTACCACCTAAGTGGTTAATAATTTTAGATCCGTTTACTACCGGACCTTTTGAATCAAGTAATACACTAAATTGAGGGGCATTGGTCGTCTGGCGGTTAACTATATTAGACAGATTGTCTTCAGCATTAACATACACCACCCAATTACCATCTTCTGGACTAATAATATTACCTTGACTGCTACATTTGTCTCCAGAGCATAGTTTTACCTTAAAATGATCCTCTGTATTACTTGAAAAATGTGAGTTAGCGTCATAATCATTAGTAACACCGGTTGCCGAGTTGTAGAAAGTGAGCCCTCGCTCGTCCAATTTGTCTCCTACAATATCGTCAATGTTGAAAGTGAGTTCTTGAACATAATTGGTGTTCAAATAGACATTTTCGTCAATCGGATCACCATTACCATCGCTCGGGGGAATATAAGTCGCTAAAGGATAATCATTATCCACATACAAAGTTTCCGTATGTGGTTCCTCTCCATTGTAACCATAGCTATTTCCATGCTCATCCATTGCACTGGTCACAAGTGCAAACTCGACAATCCCTTTGAGATTTGAAGACTCGGTATTAAGGGTAAATAAATACTCTTTTTTATAATTATCACCACCTGACTCTCGAATATTCAGATCAATTGGGATTTCCGTATTCGGTTCAGTTTTCTTATACCACACTGTAACAAATAATGGCTGACTGCCTTCTTCCACGACAATGCCTGACGGATCTTCCAAAATAATCCGTGAATCTAAAACACCAGCAACGTACCGTTTATTTCCAACCCATGTTTCTCGGCCATTTTCGATACTTAGCGAAGGTTGAGGCGGTGATTTATCAATACTTTCGCCATCACCGTCTATAATCTGTTCGCCATCGAGGCTTGGGTTCGCCATTGATATCTGATCGGCGTATCGCTGAGCTAGGTTAGCTGCTACACCATACTTTTCAGTCATAATGTTATAGTATGATTGCGCTAAGTCATTACGGTAAGACTTTGAGCTAAATTCATATGAATCTAGAACTATTTTTTCACCCCCACTACCAATACCGTTAGCTTGGCCATCGTACTGCAAGTCATCATAGATAGCGGAAGCAAAATCAACAGAGTTACTTAGTAGCATATTGTTTATTTGGGTAATGTCATAAATCGCTTCTACTAAAAACCGATGAATATAATTATTAGGCAGTTTTTCCGGAATAGCACCTTTCAATATTTCATTCGTTGCATACGAAACGATCGTTGGGTCGAAACCAAAGAATGAATCGCTTCCACCAGCGAGAGCATATTGTACGTCGTCTAAAATTCGTGCGGCATTCTCTGGAGTCTTGTTTCCAGCTTCAACTTGATTCCATTGAGAGTCAAACAGTCCGGTTTGGTATGTTGCTAGCTCGGTAATATAAAAAGTCTTAGAACCATTAAGTTTAAAGTAGGCACCTATATTCGCGCTATTTAGGTTCACTTGTTCTGATTGTGTACCTGGATCACTCTCCCACTTGTAGTAATACGGTTGCGTATTACCATCAATACCGATTAACCGCACTCGCATAAAGTCGTAGTTAACTACATCAGTTGTTGTTTCACATCCAGCAACATCGAGTGCTTTATTTGTTCCATCACTTTCTAAGTGCTGAATCGTGGTACATCTTCCTAGCGAGGTAAACTCTCCCTTCGAGTTTAATCCCTCCAATTGCACACTAGCCCCGATAAATGGAGTAACGATCGTCATTGTCGGCAAGTCGAAGCTACTACGAAAATAAACTTCTTGCTCAGCACTTTCATTTTCAGACTCGTCAATAGTTTGAATCACTAGTTTTTGACTGCTGTTCTCGGACGTCGAATCGAAGTTGTCACCAAGTATTTCTTTTACAAAAGGAACATAATAGATAACCTCATTTACGTGTCCTTCAGTATCAGAGATAGTTTCGTGGGGTATGTTAGCGGCAGAGGCTACGGTATCGGTTACCTTCTGAAGCACGTAGTTATTATCATTGTTTGCGCTTACTAAATACTTAACAACTAGCTTAAGTTTGTCGGCACTAGATCCTAACCCCATATCCCCGTTGCCATCTGAGACTCTGACACGAACATATGGAATTTTGTTATCTTTGAGGTCGTTGACATTAAAGTCACTAAAATCGACATCGGGAATTGAGTTTAAAATCCCCTTGCTCGCGTAAATGTAATCAATCTTCAAATAATCACGAGTGGATTGAACCGTTTCTGATGTGTAGGTGTCTTGCGTATAAACATCTTCTTTAGTTACGCGTTCCCCATCAACACTAACGTTGACATAATTCATTGGAGCATTCTCTGGGTAGCTAATCACTTGCGCCGGCGCTTGATCATCACGAACGACTTCGTGAACTTCCTTACCAATATTCCCGTTGCTATCGGTGGCTTTAATTTCAAATGTTGTTATCGATACGAATTCATCGGTTGAATATCCCTTACTGAATTCACAGGCGCTGCCTGACTCTAAAGTTATATGACCACAAGAAACGCTATCATCTAAACCGCCTTTAAATGAAACCGTTACCGAATCAATCTCTTGCGAGTCTTCTTTTACAGTGCCTTTAAGCACATACTCTTTTGCACTGTTGTTTATAGAACTAGCCGAGGTTACTTCAATTACCGGCGCATTGTTGTCCCATTCAAAGTTTACATAATGGCCAACATCTCGCCCTTGAACTAATTCGTTACCTAAGACGTCAGTCGTATAAAAAACCAAACGTGCCGCAGTGACATTTGAGAGTCCCGTATCCGAATCAACTTCTACCGCGTCAATGGCTTTTGTGTCTACACTTACTTTAATACTTGTTTCTCTAAGACCAGATTCAAAGCCGTCGAATTCCAAGAAACAAAACTCACTACCCGCAGTTTGTTCATCGTCACACTGACTCTCGAGAGACCAGACACCGTCCAGTTGGTATTCAAGGTACGCTGAGACACCTTGAACACCAATTTCATCATTGAGCTTAATATCCACTTTATCGAGGCTTACCAATACATCACTGTCTGTTCTAGACACTGTAGGCGCTTCGGTATCAATTTCGGTTTCGTCGCGAGGTGGGATCACACCGCCAGTACCGCTATTGGTGCCTTGGTCATTAATCTTACGGCTAAACTCAACATAGTCGTCTGCGTCTGTTCCTGAAATATTTAAGTTAGGATCATTGACGACAATTAGAACATGCTGTGCCAAAACGTGAGTGTAAATATCACTAGAGACTTTTTGTTGACCGAAGGTTAAAGGGGTTACCCCTCCCGACACAGTACTTATTTCCAGCCCATCAAGAAGACCATCGGCAATGACATCTCGATATTGGATATCAGCCAAATGCATCGATGTGTAAATATTACTCTGAGTATCACCGTATTTTTGAATTAGGTCGTACGAATAAGAAGAATAAGCGGTTAACAAAGCACCATATTGGTGACCGGATGTAGCAAAACTACTTTGACCACCTTTAGTAATGTCTATCGGAGTAGTTTCATTGACATCGAAACCATATATATCGTTAATGCTATTTAGTGATTCCGATATAGCAGTAGAGTCTGACACTCCCCTGCCTACTTTGTATTGAGTTAAGCCTGAAACGATGTTCGTCAAAGGGGTCAGCATTAAGTTTTGATCACGCCCTTCTTTGTAATTGAGCATGGCTTCTAAACGCAGTGTTTTGCCGTTACTGACAGACACTGTATTTTTCGTTAAGGGATCGGTATAACTGCCTTCTTTAGCTACGATGAAAAGTGGCATCGATGAAGATTCAAATTCAACCTTGTAGTCACCAAAAGCATCGGAAGTCGTACTTGCTAACTTCCTACCTAGGTTTCCATCCTTGTATTCAAACACCTCAATTTTCGCACCGCTCACAGGAGCGTCAAAAACGTTACCTGAGATGCTTCCGGTATTCCTTGCTGGCGGGGTGTTATCACCTCCGCCTTCCCCACCGCCACATGCGCTTAAGATAAGCGACGTAACAATAAGACCTAATGTTGATTTCAACGTATTTTTAGTGAACATAGTTTTCTGGCAGAGTATATTTTTCCGCGATTATATTATCGTCTAAGATTTTCTCAACATGACATAATAACTACTTATAAAGTACAGTTTAGCTAAATCAAAAGGTGAAATGTTTGTTTTTTATCTCTCTAAAAACACACCCTATACCTTTAGCTAGTCATTACGAAGGAATGAACTAAAATAACATGCAAAAAAAACAAATAAATATTATGA
>NZ_JBFRTQ010000116.1:0-14013 GCF_041474195.1 Vibrio sp. 10N.222.52.C3
AGTGATCTAATGATCTGGACGTGACTTTGCTTATAAGTGGCTGAATTTAAAACATTAAAATAAACCGCCTTGGAAAGCATGATCATAAAGGTTCCGAAACTATGATCATTAAACTTAAGAAAGCATGATCACAGAACATCAGAACGATGATCATTAAGTCATTGTAAGCATGATCATTATTGGTTCGAAAGCATGATCATTATACTTATACAGCTTATCCACAGATCGGAATTCAACATCGGTTTCTAAGTCGCTTTTGACTTGTCTAAGTGGACACTTGTGGTGGCCAATCTATCGGAACAATGATCAAGAGAGCATACTTTTTTATCGTTCCTACCCTATTGAGTGCAAAATTTAGTCTGTATCCGCTGGAAATGGATTGCTTTGATGTATTTAGAGCGGGTGGGTCTTAACTAGGAAGCATGATCATGAAATTGTCATGTTTGTGTATTCTTGGTCTGTGTCGATTGAATTTTCAATCATTGAGCCCTTATAGGCGTTGAATCCCCATTCCAAAAGCATTTGTCCGTAACTTAGTTCATAAATTACATGCTTCCGGAACTATGTTTACTTGATCATTTTTCCGGAGGTTGATCATTTTCAATGTGCAGTTGCTCGGATCAATATTGCTCAGTTTACGCCTTGATCATGCTTCATAATTTGGCGTTATCAATTATCTTATACTGGATGTGCTCCATGATCATTCTTCCGGTTAGGTTCCAATCCTCTGTTGTTTTTTGACACCCCATCTTCTCTTCTGTTTTGAATTTTTTGGTCATTGAGTGTTTTTTAATTTTTATTGGATTGAAAATCTATAAATTCGAATGCAAATCACACCAACCGTAATCTACGGTTGTATTTCAATCGTTCCGAAGGTTTTTCGTTGAAATTCCATTTACATTGTAAATAAGTGATGCTGTAACATTTAAAATGTAGACTAGAAATAGCATGGTTATACATGATAGAAACAGTCATTTTTGTGTTTGTCTAAGGCGATGTTTCATCAAATTGTAAAAACGCGGTCTATTTTATGTGATTTTACTCATAAATGTATGTTCATGTTTTTGTTGTGTTTGTTGTTAATCGCTGTACAATTTGTACTTAGTTAATCATTACGGAAACTGGCAATGAAAAGAGAACAAACGATTGATAAGCTCTATCAGCTAGCCGAACAAACTCAACAAGTTCAGGCTGACCGAATTGAGATTATTTTGGAAGAGCGAAGTGATGAACATTTCCCTCCAATGTCTAAAGCTATGATGGAGACTCGTTCTGGTTTAACGCGTCGTAAGCTCGATGAAGCGATCACTAAACTTGAAGCTGATGGCCATCAGTTCACAAAGAACAACGCTAATCATTACTCGATTTCATTGACAGAAGCTCACATGTTGATGGACGCGGCAGAAGTGCCGAAGTTCCATGAACGTAAGCAGCACGCTGACAATAAGCCATGGATTATCAACGTACAAAACCAGAAGGGTGGTACGGGTAAATCAATGACAGCAGTTCACTTAGCCGCTTGTTTGTCTCTGAATTTGGATAAGCGCTACCGTATCTGTCTGATTGACTTGGACCCACAGGGCTCTTTGCGTCTGTTCCTAAATCCACAAATTAGTGGGGCAGAGCACGACAGCATCTATTCTGCCGTCGATATCATGTTGGACAACGTGCCTGAAGGCCAAGATGTCGATCTAGAGTTTCTTCGTAAGAACGTACTATTGCCAACTCAGTATCCAAACCTGAAGACAATTTCTGCTTTCCCAGAAGATGCGATGTTTAACGCTGAAGCGTGGCAAAGCCTTTCACAAGATCAGTCACTTGATATTGTTCGTCTGTTAAAAGAGAAGCTTATCGACAAAATCGCCGATGACTTCGATGTGATTATGATTGATACCGGCCCGCACGTTGACCCTCTAGTATGGAATGCAATGTACGCGTCGAACGCACTTCTGATTCCATGTGCAGCTAAGCGTTTGGATTGGGCTTCAACGGTTAACTTCTTCCAGCACTTACCAACGGTTTACGAAATGTTCCCGGATGACTGGAAAGGGCTCGAATTTGTTCGTCTAATGCCAACCATGTTTGAAGACGACAACAAGAAACAGGTGTCAGTTCTGACTGAAATGAACTACCTGTTGAATGACCAAGTAATGATGGCAACCATTCCAAGAAGCCGTGCTTTTGAAACCTGTGCCGACACTTACAGCACGGTTTTCGATCTAACGGTGAGCGACTTTGAGGGCGGTAAGAAAACTCTAGCTGTTGCTCAAGACGCAGTACAAAAAAGTGCTCTAGAATTAGAGCGCGTATTACATAGCAACTGGCCTTCACTTAATCAGGGATAACAACAATGGCAATTAAAACATCTGACTTAAATGCAAAGCTATTTGGTAAAGCAAACAAACGTCGCGTAGCAACACCACAAGAAGCGCAAACAGCGGCAAAAGAGCAGGCTCAAGTGATTGAGCTTTCTGTTGCTGGCGAAGATTTGGTTTCATTTGAATTGGTTCGAATTCCTGCGGCTGAAGTGGCTACTCGAACGGTTGTTTTTGAAGAGAACGCTCGTGAGCAATCTTTCTTAAACGAGCACGCGCTTTCTGATGTTCTTACAACATTGAAAGAACGTGGTCAGCAATACCCAGCGGTCGGTCGTAAGAACAAAGACGGTAAGATTGAAGTTCTTGATGGTAGCCGTCGTCGTATGTCATGTATTTTGGCTGACAAAGAGTTCCTAATCTATGTTGCTGAAAACATTAACGGCGAACACGCTAAGTTCCTATCAGACGTAGCTAACGCTCATAAACCGCTTTCTCTTTACGAGAAGGGCAAAGAGATGCAAGCGAAGCTGGATAAAGGCGAAGCTGAAGATCAGAAAGCACTGGCTAAAATGTTCCAGTGCAGTGAAGCTTTAGTGAGTGGTGCATTGAAAGCAGCTGCTCTACCACTTGAATTGCTACAAGCTTACCCAAATGTGAGCGACCTTGGTCGTCCAACTATTGTTAAACTGCACAAGCAGTTTGGTGGATTGACGAGTGAACAGCAGCAAACACTGCTTACTAAGTGTGATGCTTCTGAAGGTTTCGTATGGCAGCGTAGCGAAGCTCAAGGCGTAACTCGTCTAACCAAAGACGTGACAGAAACTTTGGAAGGTTGGATTCTTGAATTGGCGCCAGCGCCAGCGAAGAAAGCTTCTCCAAAAGTTGAGCTTATTAAGGGCCGCGCATCATACAGCCGCAAGGGTTCAAACTTGGCGTTGAACCTTAAGAAAGTTGATGATGCAACAATGGAAGAAATCCTCGCCTTCGTTCAATCGAAGCTCGACTAAGTCGACGACTTTTCATTACTCCTCTAAAGCCGCTTAATGCGGCTTTTTATTTGGCTGTGATAAACTGTGTTTAGATGAATCTGGACGCTAACTATGACAAACCCAACCAACACTTTTCTGCATACACTTTCTAATATTGCTCAACATAACGATCACCGTTACGGCGTGGTCTTTGATGGCGAATTTGATTGGCAAAACTCAGCTGTTTTTACTTTCCTTCAAGACTCACACAGTCCGAGCATCTTCCAGATTGGCGGTACGCCATTTGAAGGTGTGATTCATGCTCCAGTAAAAAAAGGCCAACAACTGCTTGGTCGTGAGTGTCAGGTTCTTGTTTGTGATTTTAGAGAGCAGTTCGATGCGAATGGTTTTAGTGCCGCGTTGGGTTCGTTAGTTGGTGGTGGGCTGTTGTTGGTGTTGCCGCCAAAAGTTAATGCCTCTGAAGATAGTGAAAGCTTTGGTCAACGTTGGTTAAAACGTCATTTCGATAAACTGATGTCTGTTTCACAACACAATGAAGCCTGCGATGTAGTTCAAGCAACTCACGTTCTTCCTCAGATGCAAAGCGCCCAAAACGGATTGGATAAATTTGAACAGCAAAACACGGCTGTTGAATTAGTCAAAAAAGTGGTGTCTGGACACCGTAAACGTCCTTTGATTCTCACTGCGGATAGAGGGCGTGGTAAAAGTTCGACATTGGGTATTGCCGCTGCGCAGCTGTTAGTTGAGCGTCACGGGTTTAATATTGTTGTTACCGCACCTTCAGTGAAAGCGGTAGAGCCGGTATTTTCCCATGCTAGCCAAGGGTTGGAATCTTGCGAAGTGGTAAACGCTACTCACATTCGTCATCAAGGTGGCAGTTTAAGATTCGTCGCAACAGATGAATTACTTAAATCTAAGCCTGATTGCGATCTGTTATTGGTTGACGAAGCAGCTGCAATTCCAATTCCGATGCTTAAATCCATGGTCGACATCTATCACCGTATGGTCTTTTCAACCACGGTACATGGTTACGAAGGCAGTGGACGAGGGTTCGGTATTAAGTTTGAGTCTTGGCTTTCTGAGCATCGTCCGGGGTGGAAAGGCTTTAAGCTCGAACAACCGATTCGTTGGAATAGCAACGATCCGCTAGAAGCTTGGTTGTTTGATTGCTTCCTACTTGGTAATGACGCATCAGTCACTGAATCGGCGGTTGATGAAATCGAAGGCTTTTCTGCTGACGCAATCAACCAATTAAACTTGGGCGAGTTATCAAAAGCAGAATGCTTGGCTAATCCTGAGCAGCTACAACAATGTTTTTCTCTTCTTGTGGATGCGCACTATCAGACCTCGCCTAATGACTTAATGCAGTTTCTCAACAATCCAGCAATCCGTTTATACGCCGCTTGGCAGCAAGATAAATGTTTAGGTTGTATGTTAGTGACGGAAGAGGGTGGTTTGGACAGCGAGTTGATTACTCAAATTCAACTTGGAAAACGCAGGCCTCAAGGTCACCTTGCTCCAGTATTACTGGCAAACCAACTTGGCTGTACTCATGCGGCGAGCAGTCGTTGCCTTCGAGTGATGCGCATTGCTGTTTCAGCGCGTCATCAAGGTTTGGGTATTGGCCGTTGGATGTTGGCTCAGTTATCACAGCAAACCAGCCAAGCAGATTATCTGGCGACAAGTTTTGGCGCGACCAGCGAATTGATTTCTTTTTGGCGTGGTAGTGAATTTGAAGCTGTGCACATCGGCCACCAGCGAGATCAGGCCAGTGGCTGTCACTCGGTTCTGATGGTTAAGGCGCTTAACTCAAACTCTCAAGGCTGGATAAGCCAAGTTCAAAATCACTTCGAGCGTAGCTACTGTTTTCTTGTTTCAGGTTCTTTGGTTTCACTTGAAACCGATATGGTACGAGCGCTGCTGCCAAAGAGTGTTCACACTGTTAGCGAGTTTGAAACTCAGTTAGTTAGAAATCACGTGAACGGTGGCAACAGTTATGATGCGATCAGCTTCAGCGTACTGAACTTGATTCTACTCAGCAACGATCGAAACATAGGTATTTCTGACTTACTCATCGCAAAGGTTGTTCAGCAGAAAGAGTGGGGGACTTGTGTCGAACAGTTTAATCTTGTTGGTCGAAAACAAGCAGAGATTCAGTTTCGTAAAGATGTCGATGTTTTGCTAGCAAATTTACAGTGTAAATAGGCTAGCCATCATTTAAATAGACTGACCGCTACAAATTAGATTTACAGTGTAAATTAGAATCTTGGATTTACACTGTAAACTGAAGCTCCATATTCAAATCCGTTTTTACCCTGATTATCTGTTACATCACTTCTGTTTCATCTCTCCACTACAGCCTTTAATCTTCTAAAGCTATTCGCCTTTACTATCTAGCCCTACATCGAATCAACATTCAATCGCACGAAATATTCTGGAAAAATTTTCCTATGTATTTGTAAAGGCGAAGCAGATCATAAAATGTGTAAGTCTTATTTATGAGTCATGTTTGCAGAATCGAAAGTAAGTGATGTGACGCTGATTATTCTAATAATGTGATACTCAGCGCAGAATGAATTATATAGACTGAATAACAACTGAGTCATTAGGGATACTCAATTCGAATGTGGGATAACATCGTTACATTGTCGGAAGACAAGCAACAAGTAATGGCATGTCTGCCAACCGGGACTGTGGTTGACGCAAGCTTTGATAACAAGACGCTGCCACCAACCTTGGAAGCTTTGAATGCATCAAACTATTTTCTTTTCGAAGAAGAGGTGTTGCGTTTCGTTACTCTTGCTAAAGAAGGTAAGGGTGAAGCTTATGAAGGAATCTTGATTGCCGAAGTTCGAAATGCCACTGTTGCGGTCGAACTGTCTGATGATGAGATGTTGGCGAGCCTCGTGGTCACTGGTCCCTACAATGGACACCCACTGCGTGGCAGCGACATCATTCAGTGCTTATCTCTAGCTCAAATAACAAAAGGAATAAATAAGTTAGCGCTCAGAAAAGTTCTGATGATGAGTAGCAAACTTAAGCCCGGGGAAAAGTTTACTCAGCCCGTCGCTAAAGGGACACAACCAGTAAAAGGTAAGGATGCTAAGTTTGCCGCTTTGGTTGAAGATATTACTCGCCAAGTCTTGAAGCCTCGCAGCAAAGACGAAGGCAAGATTGATATGCGAGACTTGGGACAAACCATTACCGTTGGTCAAAATGATCACTTAATGAAACGTACCCCCGCTACCAAAGGTATCGCTGGCTTTACCGTTCAAGGCCGAATTATCCCACCGCTTCCTGGGCAAGACAGTTTAATCAAGCCAGGAAAGGGCACCTACATCTCCCCTGAAGATCCCAATTTACTACTCGCCTCACACCCTGGATTGCCCATCATTAAAGATCGAACCATCGAAGTGGATGACGCCTTATGTGTCAGCAACGTCGATGTCTCAACTGGGCATGTTAAATTTAAAGGTAATGTCTTCGTCTCTGGCAACATCGAGCCGGGGATGATCGTCAAGGCGACCGGAAGTGTTACGGTTGGTGGCTTTATCGAATCGGCCGAAGTTCAAGCCCAGGGGGATATCAAAGTCGCCAAAGGCATTATCGGCCATACGACTAAAGAGGGGGAGCCAAAAAGTTGTAAGGTATTCAGTAAAGGCTCTATCACAGCAAGCTACGCACAGAATGCTGAGCTACAAACGGCCAACGACCTTAGACTTGGTGTGCACAGTATGAGTAATGACATTCGCTGTGGTAACAACCTTATCGTGATGGACAGTTTGAAAAAACACGGCACGCTCAGCGGTGGTGAAGCCAAAGTCGGCGGGAAAGTAGAATGTGTCTTCTTAGGTGTTGAGGGAGACACCGCAACTAAAGTACATGGCTTTGCGCGCTACGATGGTTACCGACAAAAGCTAGCCGAGCTGAAGGAAGCTTATAAACACACTCAAGAGCAAACCATGGGTGTGATTCGCCAAGAGTTAGAATTTAAGAAGCGCCCTAAAACCGAGAGAAGCGAAGAGCAAGCCCTAGAAATTGAGCAGCAACGTGAGAAGAATAATCTCGCAATTGAAAACACAAAGTCGCAGCTAGATACACTCGAAGCGGAGTTTGCAACCAACCTTGCTGAATGCACTGTAGAGGTACACGAAAAAGTGTATACCCGAGTGACGATTCAATTTGGTGATGAGACAGTCACAACCAAGCGAACCCACGGCGGAAGTGTTTTCTCATTCAACCAATACGAGATCCAATGTTCATTCAAGATGGAGCAAGAGGATATTGCTTTGTAGACTTTTGTGCTGAACACAAAGTTACGTATGGTTAAGGTGCCGATACTGACAAATAAAAAAGGGGAGCTGATGCTCCCCCTTTTGGTTTCTACTGATAATTATTTATTTAGGTGGCTTGAGCGCTCTAACTAACGGCTCTCACTCGGCCTTGTTTAAGGTCTGAAAGAACCTGTGCTTTAGGACCATCTGCAATGATGCAGCCTTTCTCCATTACGATCACTCGATCGACAATGTCCAACATCGACGTTTTGTGTGTAATCAGAATTAACGTCTCGCTTGGTAGCAATTGGTTAAGTTGGTGTTTGATGTGCATCTCTGAACGGTTATCCATAGCACTGGTCGGCTCATCCATCAACAACACTGGCGGACGGCCAAGGAAGGCTCTAGCAATGGCAATTGACTGACGTTGTCCACCAGACAGCAAGGCACCACCTTCACCCACTTGGCGTTCCAAACCTGCAGGATCTTGTTGAGTAAACGCGGTTACCCCTGCACGGTTTGCTGCATCCATCACGTCACGGTCATCCACCAAAGGACGACCTAAAGTAATGTTGTCTCTTACTGAACCGTAGAACAGGTTACTGTCTTGCGGAACACAACCTATATTGCGTCGTACGTCGACATGATGCAGTTGCTCCATATCCGTGTCATCAATGCGTACATGGCCCTCTGTGGGCTTGTAGAGGCCCATAATCAGACGTTCTAGTGTGGTTTTACCTGAACCGATACGTCCAATGATCGCCACTTTCTCACCGGGTTTAATATGCAGAGTTAAATCTCTGATAGAAGCCACGGGCGAATCAGGGTAGTGGAACGTCACTTTGTCGAGCGAGATATGACCTTGAATAATAGGGCGGTGGATGTAGCGCTTACCTTCTTCTTGTTCATCTGGCATCGACATGACTTGCTCAATCAGAGTCATTGATGACTTCGCTTGGTTGTAACGAGTCGAAAGCAAAGACAGTTGAACAAGCGGGCCAATCGCTCGGCCGCTCAACATGGTTGCAGCGATCAAGCCACCCATCGTAAGTTCACCTTCTGCAATTAGATACACGCCAAAGATGATCATACCAACGTTAGTACTTTGCTGAACAAAGCCGGCGGTGTTTTGGATGCTGTCAGTGATGCGTCGACTTTTGATATTCCAATTCGCCATGTGAGCAACGGCTTCTTCCCAACGGAATTGGAATTGGCTTTGCGCACTGAACAGCTTAACCGTCTCTAACCCTGCCAAACTCTCGATTAAGTTCGCGTACTTCTGCGAAGCAAGACGAGAGCCTTCCTCAATGGTACGGCGCAGTGGACCTTGGATTAGCAATGCATAGACGATCAAAATGACCACGCCAGCAACGGGAACAAACACAAGGTTTCCAGCCATTAACCAAATTAGCGCTAAGAACATCAGTGCGAAGGGGAGGTCGATTAACGAGCCAATGGTTGCAGAGGTAAAGAATTCACGAATGGATTCGAACTCTTGCAAGTTTTTAGCGAAAGCACCGACAGAAGCAGGCTTCGCTTCCATACGAATCCCCAGTACTTTACTGAACAGTTTGGAGGAAATGAGAATATCGGATTTCTTACCGGCAACGTCAATGAAGTAGCTGCGCATCAATTTGAGCAGCAAATCGAATAGGAACACGACAAAGATACCACTTGCCAGCACCCACAAAGTTTCAAAGGCGAGGTTGGGAACTACCTTGTCGTACACCAAGCGTGTAAACATCGGCGCGGCAATTGCGAAGATGTTGATCAGAATCGAGGCGATCAACACATCTCGGTAGATGTTTTTAGATTCCCAAATCGTGCTCCAAAACCAATGCCCTTTACGTGTTTTTAGAACCTCTGGTGAACGTTCATCATAGCGGAACTGTTTCTTTACCAAGAAGTAGCGGCCGATGAATTGTTCTTTCAGCTCTTCGACAGGAATGATGATTGGCACCATTCCGCTTTCTGCAGTAATGATTTCCGCTTCTTGCTTCTCTAAATCAATGCTGTTGAGAACGCACGCCTCGCCTTGTTTAAGCAGTAAGACAGCAGGCAGTATCAGGTGAGGAATCTTTTCTAAGTCGGAACGGTTTTCTTTTGCCACCAATCCTGCTCGTTCAGCAGAACGAGGGAATAGGAAAGGGGTTAGCTTTCCGTCTGATAGTGGTAGCCCATTGATCAACGCTTCGGGCGAGTTAGCTAACCCGTAATACCGGCTAACGTAGATCAGTGAGTTCAATAGTGGATCTTGCATGTGATATAACCCTTACAACTATTTATCAACAATGAAGCCTTGGAACACTTCTACGTAGTTATCAGACAGGATATCTAGCTGAGTCTGAGTTTCTATTCGAGACGCGATGGTGGTGACGCCTAGGTTGTGAGCGGTTCTAGAGATCGATGTTAAGGTGAACTTCTGTTTTTCGTCATCAAGGTTATGTGTGAACAGGTAATCTAGTTTCACATAACTTGGACGGTATTCGTTGATGTAATCCAGTGATTGGAAGTTACGTCCGTAGTTATCGACACCAAACACCGCTTCAGCGTTGCGAATGGTGTTACACAATAGTGCCGTGTAGTGCGGAACGTTGATGAAGCAGTTTTCTGGAATCTCAAAGTGCAACAGGTGAGCGATTGAAGCATTCTGTTCAAGCGTCTTACCGATCCAACGGATGAAGCTTGGTTGAGATATACTGCTTGGCGAGAGATTAATAGCGACTGGGCTGGTTACTTCTTTTGCATTGAGCTTTTCAACCATCTTCTCAATAACGTATTGGTCGAGAATGTGGCTCATTTCAAGCTGTTCTAGCGCGTATAGATACTGGTTAGCACCGTAACGCACGCCATCTTTTTCAATCGCAGAGAACACCTCTTGGTGATACGTTTTACCAAAGGCATTGTTTGCAGCCTGCAGACGGAAGGTAATGAGGTCGTTGATGATCGCTTCTTCAACCAACATACGCCATTGTTGTTTGCCCATCACTGCGCCGTGATCGTCTGCGGTTACGTAGCCGTAAGCAAGTTCTCGATTCGCCTTGGCACTTGAGAGTGCGTTATCCACCAGCGACATGATTTCAGTACTGGTTTTACGCTTGTTGCTGTAGGTCACACCAAGAGCAATATGTGGATTCGCAGTGCCTGTTGGGTCTGAACCTAGGCTCTGGATACAGTTTACGATGCTGCTCGCGACAAGTTTCAGTTCGCTCTCATCAATGTTTGGCATGATGAAACCGAACTCGTCACTAGAAATACGAGCGATGGTGATATCTGGAGATGAAATTGAAGCTTGCAGCTGTTCAGCCAGTTGATGAACCAAGGCATCACCTTCTTGATAGCCCTTTTCATCGTACTCTTCACTGATAAACTCCGCTTTAAGTACCGCTAAACCACCTAAGCTCGACTCCTCTAACCATTGAGTTAACTGAGACATGTAGTAAGCACGGTTACCTAGCTGAGATACAGGGTCGATATATGCTCTTTCACGTAACTTCTGAGCTTCTTTCGCTTGGTTTTTAAATGCCAGTTCAACTTGAGTCGACATGTGGTTGATACCATCGACAACCAAGGTGAGATCTTTTGTCTTTGGACGAGCCAGAGGTTCGCCAAACTGATTCTTGGCGATCTGATCCATCTTGGTAATGATCAACGAGAGCGGACGTAAAGCGCGCTTAAGGATCCAAGAGATAGACACCAAACCGAGCAAGAAGATCGTGCCAAATATGCTCAGTAAGCGGATGAATGCTTGCCAAAGTTGATCGTAGGCAGGGCCTGGGTGACTTACGATCTCGACCTCGGCCAATTGCATCCAGCCACTGGTGATCACGCGGCGGTCATGAACAGGCTCGAACAGGTTTAGGTTGGTAAACCACTCTGGTACGCCAGTTGGCTTTACAGGGTATGAGCGGAGAATGTCTTCACCGCTATCGAGAAAGATCAATCGAACGACTGAGTAAGAACTGCCATCAAACAGGGCGTTGATAACAGACTCTACTGCCACCTTGTCCTTTTCTTCTAGGTAAGGGGCGAGAGCCAGTCCAACAGTATTAATGGTATTACTTACCTCAGAGCGTTGCTGCTCCTCTAAGTATCCACGGGTGGTATTGAATTCGATCATAAAAACTGACGTCATCAGCAGTATGAACACTGCAACCATCCCGACCACAAGCTGTTTATATAAAGTCATTGTACCTACTCATCGTAATTGATAATGGGTTTGTTTAATTTTAGAGAGCGCTCACGTGAACGTAAGTCGTTCCATAAGCTCAATCTTGAAGATTTCCCTGCTAATTTCCCGCTGCCCGCTGCCGATTTTATCAACCAAAGGTTTTTACCGTTAAAACTGTAAATTGGTCTTAGATCTGGGCGTTTGGAACCGCGTTTAATTTCAGGGTTTAAGTTGTCCAAAATTAATGGCTCTGCACTCGGTGTTGAGTAGTACGCCAACACCATATGGAATTGGTTTAACTCCAGTGCTTTTACGTACACTAATCGCAATTTCTTATCTGGGACGCCCAGTTCAAGCAAAGAGAAATATTTTGCGATAGTGAAATCTTCACAGTCACCAGCATTGCTGCCTAAAAACTCCAGTGGTGTTGCCCAATAGTCGTTTTTTCCCCACAGTATGTTGTCATCGACAAAGTACATCTGGTTGAAGAATTGGTTCACTGACCTGAGCTTCTCTTTTTCACTTAATCCGTCGTATGACGTCATGTTTGAACGCCACGTTGCCACTCGCTTTCCGGCTCTATCGCCGTAGGTTTTGGTCACCGCATCTATCCACCTTTGGTCGCTCTTGTTGAGCGCCACAGAGGTAAAAGAGGTAAGAACTAGCAGCAATAGCGAAATCCGAGACTTCATAGCCTCTGCTCTTGTCTATTTACTGCGTACTGAAAGGCGTTATCAAACATCCAACGTCCTTACTCTTTTAGTGCATTGTTTTGAGCACTTAATAGTGGCTTCAACATGTACTCAAGCACGGTTCTTTTGCCTGTGATGATATCGACTGAGGCGGTCATGCCCGGAATGATTGGCAACTCTTCGTTCTGTCCAAAATTGTGTTTTTCGGTGCGCACACGCACGATGTAGAAGCTGTTGCCTTCTTCATCTTGAGTGGTATCGGCACTGATGTGCTCTAACACGCCTTCTAGGCCGCCGTATTTAGTGAAGTCATAGGCACTGAATTTAACGATGGCAGTCAATTCTGGGCGTAGGAAAGCGATATCTTGCGGGGCGATTTTCGCTTCAACCAATAGAGAGTCTTCTGTCGGTACAATTTCAACGATGTCCATACCCGGTTGGATAACACCACCGACAGTATTAATACCCAATGTTTTAACGGTGCCAGTTACAGGAGAAACCACCACAGTACGGTTTACTCGGTCTTCAAGGCCAACAGCCGATTCGGTCATTGCAGAGAGCTTATCTTGCGCTTGATTGAGCTTTTCTTGTTGTTCGGAGCGGAAGTTCAGTGCGGCATCAATACGGCTGAGCATGGATTCTTTGATTGCTGAGCGTAGCAGAGGGATTTTTAGCTCGCTTGAGGTCATTTCTCGGCGAGTGTCGTTCACTTGTCTTTGCAGTTTAAGTAATTCAATTCGTGGTACCACACCTTCATCGGCGAGGGGTTTGGTGATATCCAGTTCTTGGCGAGCAAACTGGTAACTCTGTTTTAGGTTGCGAACCCGCGCCTTAATCTCAACTAGGTCTTGCTGTTTCTGTTCAACTTGTTGATCAAAAACAGAAAGTTGGTTTTTTAGGTTATTCAGATCTTGACGATATTCGGCTTTTTGGCGATTAACCAGTTTAGGCTGAAGCTCGTAGAATTTTGGTGGAAAGGCGAGTTTACCGTAATCAAGCAACACGCTTTTTTTCCACTCTTCAACAGAGAACTCTTCGTTAATGACGACACTGGTTAATGAAGCGGATAGCATCAACACGTTGGCGGTTAAGTTCGCCACTTGTTGTTCACGTTCGCGGAAGTCCGAACGGAATCGAGTGTCATCGATCAACAGTAGCTGCTGACCTTTCTGAACACGTTGACCTTCTTTAACTAAGATCTCTTTAACTAAGCCACCTTCAAGGTTTTGCACCACTTGGATTTGAGAGGAAGGGATCACTTTGCCTTGGCCAACGGTAACTTTGTCGATCTCTGCCCATGCAGACCACCCAATAGCAGCAATAAAAAACAGAACGATCACCCACAACATAATTCGCGCACTGGTGGGCGTATTGAGGAGTAGTGCCGCTGTTTTATCATCGACATACTCAAGCTCGGTCTCGTTCAATTTGCTGAAATTTTTCTGACTCATAACAGTCCTTGTTCGCTAAATAAAAGTGCAAGCCTATTGAGTGTATTCTTACTTCTGATAAATGTTAAGATTTTGTTCCTTTAAATCTTTGAATTTATATATTTTTTAAGACCTATCG
>NZ_JBFRTQ010000117.1:0-25393 GCF_041474195.1 Vibrio sp. 10N.222.52.C3
GACCATTGGCCAAATGATTAAATGCGGGATCAGTGGCATCAACAATTAACGTATGCCCATCAGTATCTAAGGTAATGCCCGTTGGAAGTTGGCTCGACTGAGGTTGACCATCGATGGCATATTCAAGGTGGCTGATGGTTAAAGCGTCGCCCTCTTTATCTGTGGCACCTAATAGCAGATTGAGGGTGTGATGATTATCGGCCCCCTCACTGACACTGTCGGTTAAAGGCGTCACATCAGGGTTGTCGTTAACCGCAGCTAAGTTGGTGGTTGCGCCGGTGTGGGTCACACCACCGTGTGCATCCTTAACGTCATAGCTAAAGTGTACATCGCCGTTATAGTCTTTTTCTGGGGTAAAGGTAAACGTGCCATCGGCATTGTTTAGAATGGATCCATGGTCAGCATGCAGGTTTTCAATGGTTAGTTTACCGGCGTCATTGGCATCCACATCGACGGTATTCGCTAACAGTTGCGCGGTGGTTAAGGTTTGGCGTGTATCTTCACTGCCTTTTGCAAGCACCACTTCAGATGAACAGTAAGGTCTGTCGTTACTGCCGTGAATGGTGATGACAATATCGTGTGTTGTACCATCTTTTGAATGGACTGTAATCGTATCGGTTAAGCTTTGCCCTTCACCAAGTTGGTCAATTGCAGTGCCACGCGTTGTGGGTCTAGCACCTATACCTGATAGATGCCCGGCATCGGCATGGTAATGCCAGGTGCCATCGGTGAGTAAGATTAGATCGCCATAGGTGCCGTGATAGTCGTAACCATTGCTGCCTTGGCGTTCAAATCCTGACTCGCCTACATCGGGGTCTGTGATGGTCAGCTTGCCATCAGCATAGAGTGTTGTATTGCCAAGTGTGGCGATGCCTGAGTGAGCATAGTCGGGTGACATGTCGACACCCGCGCTGTTTTCGGTTATTGAACCAGTATCAACGCCAGCGATTTGGGCTTTATCGCCAACAGCCGAGAGCGTCGTTGATGCGCCAGTGTGTGTTGTACCACCATGCGCGTCTTTCACATCGTAGGTGAAGTGGACGCTGCCGTTGTAATTGTGGCTTGGAGTGAAGGTGAAGGTTCCATCGTGATTGTCTTGAATCGAGCCATGGTCAGCATGCAAATTAGCGATAGTGAGCTTACCTGCATCGTTGGCGTCTACGTCAACAGTATTAGCGATTAGCTCGGTTGCTGTGATGGTTTGAGCAAGATCTTCTTTACCGCTGTTCAGTTGCACTTCACCAGAACAATACGGACGGTCGTTATCGCCATGAACGGTGACAACAATATCGTGAGTGGTGCCATCAGCCGATTTGACGGTGACAGTATCCGTTATCGATTCACCTTGGCCGAGGTGATCAATCTTTCTACCTGTTGCGTCTTGGCCTATGGAAGCGTAGTAGCTCCAATCTCCGTTACTCTGAAGTATGACACGACCATGAGTGCCGTAATAAACGCCGGTTTGGGCATGGCTTTCACCGGAGTCTGGATCAACAATGTTCAGGTGACCATCAGTGTGTATTTCGTCGTTCCATAATTTGCCGATGTTTCCATGCATATGATCTGGTGAGCGATCATCGACGTAGCCACCAGACATTGTACCATCTGGTGCTGTATAGGTATGCCCTTCATGAACATCTCCAGTATAGACACCGCCGATAACGGCAGAATTATTAACCCCTGTAATCGTTATTGAGAGGTTTTGAGTGCTGCTCGCATTATGCTCGTCTGTGACTGTTACTGGAACAGTCAATGTCTTCGTGACACCTGATGCTAACGATTGATAGCTAGAGTGAGCAGGATCGAAGCTATAACTGCCGTCCGGATTAACCACCAAGCCATCAATCTGCGGTGCGCTGTAAGTCAAGGCCGCACCGGTATCAATATCTTGGCCAACCATTTGTCCATTTAGAACGCTTCCACCTTCAGTCACTGAGTGGGACTGAGCATTGATGGTTGGGGCATCGTTGGTACCATGAACCGTTAGCTCTATCGTGTGTGTTGTACCATCTGCTGAGCGTATAATGGCTGAATCGTGTTTAACTTCGCCTTGCGCTAAGTTCTGTATATTGCGGTTGTCGAGGGTATAGGTGTAGTGACCGTCGCGCATGAGCAGTATGTGCCCACCCAGTTTGGTGTCGTAGCCAATACCTTGATAGGTTTGTGAGCCTATATTCGGATCAAACTGTGCCTCTCCCTTATCAGGGTCTTGGATGTTTAATCTGCCGTCGTAATGCAGTTGGTAGTGGGTATCTATATAGCCGCGATCTTCAGTTACTCCCCGTAAGTCTGCATTGGCTTGTGCGTCGGTAATAATCGCGTTATCTGGAGTTGCGATAAGATCAAACTTAGCTTGAGTGCTGACGCTGCCCCCATGGCCGTCAACCACATCATAGGTGAGTCGAATCTCACCATTGAAATCTTTATCTGGCGTGAAGGTATAAGTGCCATCTTTATTATCAGTCAGGCTACCGTGTGTCGCTTGCAAATTTGTCACGTGCAATACATCGCTACTATCCACATCGCTTGCATGTGTTAGCAAGTCAGAAGCCTTGATGGTTACGGGTTGATCCTCTTTACCCGCAGGAAGCTGAGTCCACGCACTGACAATTGGTTTGTCGTTGCTGCCTTGCACATCGATAACGACTTTATGAGGGACTGTCGCTCCTGTTGAATCGGTAGCGGTGATCCAGAATGATTCAGACTGATGTTCACCAGCCGCGAGTTTATCCGCGGCACCGCCGGTTGAATTGTCTAGCTGATAGTGCCAATGACCATGCTGATCAATCGACAGCGTTCCCCATTGACCTTGGGGTTGATTGATTGCCCACGTAACGGTGTCGGACTTATCTATATCAGTCGCGATTAAGCTCCCTGTCGCATCGGGGTTTCCTGCCGTGTTCAAGCCCTGTTCGATCACCGCGCCACTTGAGGTACCTGAGATAGTAGGGCGGTCATTGGTGCCATTAATCGTCACTTTGATGGTCGACGGTGTGCCATCAACGGAAGAGACGGTAAAGGTTTCTTCGACTTTATCGCCGACGTTCAATTGATTAAACGCACTGTTGGCGGTGAATGTCCATTGGCCATTAGCACCAATGGTGAGGTTGCCGTTGGTGCCAGTAATCGAATCCGGTGTGAATGCGTTATCTGGATTATCGACATCGTTGCTGGTTAATGTTCCTGAAGTCGTTACTGCTTTGTCGGTTTCATCGATAGCAACGGTCGCACTGCTGACAGTAGCTGCGTCATTAGTGCCGTTAATCGCGACTTTAATGGTCGAAGGTGTGCCATCAACAGACGATACAGTGAAGGTTTCTTCGACTTTATCGCCGATGTTTAATTGATTAAACGCGCTGTTAGCGGTGAAGACCCAATGACCATTAGTATCAATAGTCAGGTCACCGTTGGTACCTGAAATAGTATACGGCGTAAACGTATTATCTGGATTATCCACGTCGGTACTGGCCAGCGTTCCTGATGTCGTTACTGCTTTGTCGGTTTCATCGATGGCAACGGTCGCACTGCTGACAGTAGCGGCGTCGTTAGTACCGTTAATCGTGACCTTGATGGTCGACGGTGTGCCATCAATAGACGATACAGTGAAGGTCTCTTCGACCTTATCGCCGACGTTTAATTGGTTAAACGCGCTGTTGGCGGTGAACGCCCAATGACCATTGACATCAATGGTGAGGTCGCCATTTGTGCCTGCAATGGAACCTGGCGTGAAGGTATTGTCTGGGTTATCCACGTCAGTACTGGTTAGCGTACCTGATGTCGTTACTGCTTTGTCGGTTTCATCGATGGCGACGGTCGCACTGCTGACAGTAGCGGTGTCGTTAGTACCGTTAATCGTTACCTTGATGGTCGAGGGTGTGCCATCAACAGACGACACCGTGAAGGTCTCTTCGATCTTGTCGCCGATATTTAACTGATTAAACGCGCTGTTGGCAGTGAAGACCCAATGACCATTAGCATCAATAGTCAGGTCACCGTTAGATCCAGTAATCGAGTCGGGTGTGAAGGTATTGTCTGGGTTATCCACGTCAGTACTGGTCAACGTGCCTGAGGTAGTTGCTGCTTTGTCGGTTTCATCAATGGCGACGGTCGCACTGCTGACAGTTGCGGCGTCGTTAGTGCCGTTAATCATCACCTTGATGGTCGAGGGAGTGCCATCAACAGACGACACAGTAAAGGTCTCTTCGACTTTATCGCCGACGTTTAATTGGTTAAACGCGTTATTGGCTGTGAATGTCCAATGACCATTAGCGTCGATAGTCAGGTCACCGTTGGTGCCTGAAATAGAATCTGGCGTAAACGTGTTGTCTGGGTTGTCTACATCGGTACTGGTGAGGGTACCTGAAGCTGTTACCGCTTTGTTAGTCTCATCGATGGCAACGGTCGCACTGCTGACAGTAGCGGCGTCGTTAGTACCGTTAATCGTGACCTTGATGGTCGACGGTGTGCCATCAGTAGACGATACAGTGAAGGTCTCTTCGACTTTATCGCCGACGTTTAGTTGATTAAACGCGCTGTTGGCGGTGAAGGTCCATTGGCCATTAGCATCAATGGTGAGGTTGCCGTTGGTGCCAGTAATGGAATCTGGAGTGAACGCATTATCCGGATTATCGACATCGGTGCTGGTTAATGTTCCTGAAGTCGTGACTGCTTTGTCGGTTTCATCGATGGCAACGGTCGCACTGCTGACAATAGCTTTGTCATTAGTGCCATTTACTGTGATAGTCACTTGATGCGGCGTGCCATCAGCAGAATGAACGGTGATGGTGTCGGTAGCGGTTGCTCCTTTGCCCAATGCTTGAACGTTAGGATTTGTATTATCAAGATCGTACGTCCAAGAACCAGTATCGGTCAGATGAAGCGTACCAAACGAGCCTGCAATATCGGTACTTCCTGTGGATGAAGTAGCGAAGTGCGCTTCACCGGTATCCACATCCGTTACCGCAAGTGCGCCCGAGGCCTGAAGTTGGGACTCTTCGGTTACCACGCCGGCACTGGTTCCGCTTATCACGGCTTTATCATTGGTGCCGTTAACGGTAATTGCAATTTGATGAGGAGTGCCGTCGGCGGAGTGGATGGTTATGATGTCTGTTGTCGCAGAACCTTGACCAAGAGCTTGAACTTGTGGTTTTTTATTATCTAGGTCATAGGTCCAATCGCCATTGTCTTTAAGGTGTAAAGTACCCAGTGTCCCCTTGAGGTCGGAATTAGAAAAATGCGCCTCTTTTGAGTCGATATCGGTGATGTTGAGTTGGCCCGAAACCGTTAGGTCTTTATCTTCAGTAACTTGGCTTGAGCCATTACTTTTCCCGATAGCGAAAAACGAACTTGGTGAATTTGCTGTACTACTCGTGATTACCGCATTGTCGTTGGTGCCATTAATCGTGACCATAACTTGATGCGCTGTACCATCAACTGAGTGAACAGTGACGATGTCTGTCGCAGTTGAACCTTGGCCAAGTCCTTGAACTACAGGGCTATTGTTATCTAAATCGTATGTCCATGCACCGTCTTTGGTGATGCTGAGCGTACCGAAATTGCTAGTTACTTGTGATGCCTGAAAATGATCTTCTCCAAGATCTGGGTCCGTTACTGAAAGTTGCCCTTGAACTTGTGTCGTTAAATCTTCAGTTAACGTGCCAGCATCCACACCCGTGATAACAGCATTGTCATCGTTGCCACCTATTGTCATATCGATGGTTTGAGGCGTGCCGTCTTTGGTGTGAATCGTGAAGCTTTCGTGCAGTGAAGTGGCTGCGGTTAACGCTTGAACGTTAGAGAGCGAGTTATCAACTTGATACTGCCAGTGTCCATCAGCATCGATAGTTAATGAACCATATTTACCTGAGATAACTTCCGGCTTCAACGAACTTTCATTTTGATCAGGGTCTATGACATCAATTTTACCGTTGGCATGTAACAAGCCTTGTGAATCAATATTATGATCTTCTGTGACAACGCCAGTTAAGTCTCCTGAAATACTTGGCGTGTCTTGCTTACCTGTTACCGGTATCTGAACAATGATGCTCGAGCCATTAGATAGATGTAACGCAAAATGATCAGTACCTGGTTGGTGCTGGTTTAACAGGATGTATTGAGGAGAATTTGGATTCAATACGAATGTGTATTGACCATTTGCATCAACATGAAGCTCTCCGTAGGTACCTTTTATGACTTCTGGCATGAAAGTAACGGGTAAAGCGGGCGTCGTAGGTGCATTCGAATGAGTTGGCTGGCTGTTACTTCCAGAAGAAATGGTTGGGATAGATACCGAAGGAACGTAATGGACTTGCGGGTGAGAAAGTGTCGATAAATGATGAGAAGGAACCAAGTTAGAGCTCGAGCCATGGGGATCGTGGCTTGCACTTAAGGTCGAGTTTACGTCGCTGTCGCTCTTTTGAGCCTCTTGATGAGTAACCGCTGATGAGTCCGCCTTGTTATGGTCATCGGTGACATCTTTTTCGGTCACGTTATTTGCGGTTACTTGATCTGCTGCGTCGCTGGAATTGTCTATACTTTCTGCAGCAGCGTGTTTAGCCAATGATGGCAAAATCATCATGAGTGACTGAAAAAGTGGGATATTCACTTTTAGATGTGCATGCAGTCTGCGCTTCTTTTTTTGTGTTGGTTTCTTTTGTTCTAGCTTGTTACTTTTCTTATTTTTGATTTCTGTATTTTTCTTGTTTGCTTCGACGTTTTTTTTGTTAGCCATTTTTATCATCCGTGAATCGTGGTTGCACTATCTTAAGTAAAATACACAGATAGAGGTTTCGCTAGCTAATTGGATAATTTTTAAAGAAAAAACTGCAAAGTCGAAGAATTATCTCATTTTGATGAAAGAGAGGATGAATACTTTTTCAACGGTCAGGCAAATATCGGCACAATGGCATTGACCTTACCCTAAGGGTAACGTTTATAGTTGCGGTGTAAATTCAAAGGTAAGCTATGACAAACACATTCCGAAAAACTTGGATTATTGTTTTCAGCATCATTGCGATGTTGATGTCTAGCTATGCCTCAAGCTCCTCAGCCTTGATGACTGAAGTAATGATGATGGAAATGGGGTCGAGCAAGTCGGCTTGTAACCACAGCGATACTTCGGTTAATGATTCAATGGCGGGGTGTCATGTGATGAGTGAAGAAGTACACGCTGAAGACTCTAACATGAGTGCCCATGCTTTGATGGCTCAATGCGATATGTCTTCAATGAGCGAAGACGGTAGCTCGATGATGGGTAACCATTGTTCGAGTGTCGATTGCTGTGCCTCAATGTGTTCTGCAAGTCCCTATCCAATTCAGGCTGTTCAAGCCGTTGATCAACTTTCCTTTTCATTAGCTCGTTTTCAATCGGTCACGATTGGCCAGAAAGTCGCACGCGCTCAATCTTTGCTACGCCCACCTTCCGCATAAATCTATATCTAAAAATACAGCTCTATCAGTTAGATAAATCTGATAAGCCATTCTTTTTTATGCGCTAATTAGCGTTAGATATGGACATTCATTGTGAATATGAAACCAACAACCTCTGTGTTTGTCATGAACACGAGCTTAGTGGTTGCTGCTACCTTGCCTATGGCCTTGTTTTCAAGTGCTACGCTCGCGGCTACCACGGCGTCAGCTTCAAATGCTCAACACATTTCAGCACATGACCAAGCAAGCTCGACGCAGCAACTCAATACACTGATTGAGATTGCTTTAAGCGAAGATGGAAATCGCAAACAGTACTTTGCTCAGTCTCAAGCGATGCGAGAAACGGGCATTGCCAGTTCGACCTTAATGGATCCTAAATTAAAAGTTGGATTTGGCGGTTTGCCTGTCGATAGTTTTCAATTCGACGAAGACCCGATGACCAATATATCGGTAGGGTTGATGCAGCAGTTTGAGCGTGGCGATACGCTTAACCTTCAACAAAAAAAGGCAGGCCAACAGGCAGATGCTTTAGCTTTGCAGGTGCAAGCAAGAGAATTGACGGTTGCGAATAGCATGACGCAGCTTTGGCTTAAGTTAGGTTATCAGCAAAAGGCTGAGTCGGTGATTCGTCAAAATCGTCGTTTGTTGGTTGAGCTTGAAAACTATGTACAAACCAATTACTCGATTGGTAAAAGCGAAGCGCAAGATCTGCTTAATGCTCAGCTCCAAGTGAGCAAGCTTGATGAGAAACTTCAGGCAAACCAGCAGGTTCAGCGCCGCTTAATCTCTCAGCTTTCTGAATGGTTGGGTTCTGATTGGCTAGGCTCTCAGGTTCTTGATTCTCAGGGCACACTGAATGCAACTAACCAAATCGATTGGTCATGGTTAGAAAGCAAATTAGCGACCAATATCGATTCAACCAAGCACTACCAGCTACTGACTGACCATCCTTTGATTAAGATCTCCGATGTCAGTATTTCCTCCAATCAAACTCAGGTTGAGTTAGCCGAGCAAGCTTATACCCCGCAGTTTGGGGTGGAAGTGATGTATGCACACCGTCAAGCCAATAACATGGCAGGTGAACCTGCTTCTGATCTGGTGAGTGCCTATCTGACTGTCGACATCCCGCTGTTTACGGGGAATCGACAAGATAAGAACTTATTGGCTGCTCAGTATCAAGTTGGTGCGGCTAAATCTCAAAAAGACACCTTACTTTCCCAAATGAACGCGCAAGTGAACGCATTGCTGGTGGACAGATCAAATCTGATCCAGCGATTAGATCGTTATCAAACGTCCTTGCTTCCTCAAACCGCAGCCCGAATCAGCGCGGTTGAGAGGGGCTATCAAAACAATACCGCTCAGTTTAACGATGTCATTTTAGCAACGACCGATGAGCTGGCGCTTAAGTTAGAGCAACAACGTTTGATCACCGATCTCAACATCGTTAACAGCAAACTGGCGGCGTTAGTCAGTGGCTTTGAATACCAAGTAAATCAACCACAGCTTGTAACCACAGAGAATCAGTAAGGGATAGATAATGAGTTCAGTAAAAGTAGCAACAATCGCTTTATTGGTCGGTGGTGCATTGGGTTTTGGTGTGAACCATTTTCTGATTAATCCAGCACACGACATGTCAGCAATGGCAACGAGTACAGGCGCAGATGTAAGTAAACAGGCCAGCGATGAGCCTTTGTATTGGGTAGCTCCGATGGACCCAAATTATCAGCGTGATAAGCCGGGCCAGTCGCCAATGGGGATGGATCTTATCCCTGTGTATGCAGACGATGTGAACGGCGGAGCTAAAGATAAGCCCGGAACCGTGTTTATTGATTCTTCCGTGGAAAATAACCTTGGCGTGAAAACCGCACAAGTCACACGAGAAGCGCTATCACCGCGCATTGAAACCGTGGGTTATGTGGCGTTCGATGAAAGTACATTGTGGCAAACCAACGTAAGAGCAGCTGGTTGGGTTGAGAAGCTCTACATCAACGCAGTGGGTGAGAAGGTAAACAAAGGTGATGTACTTTTCACACTCTATTCTCCAGAGCTTGTTAAAGCACAAGAAGAGTTGATCAGTGCTTATAAAACGGGTCGTAAAGGTTTGATCAAGGGCTCGACTGAACGCTTGGTCACCCTAGGTGTAGATAAAGCGCAGATACGATCCATCGCTCGTAAAGGGAAAGCCTCGCAAACCATCGAAATCAAAGCGCCTGCGGATGGTGTCATCGCTAGCCTGAATATTCGAGAAGGTGGTTATCTTTCACCTGCACAAGCGGTGATCAGTGCTGGCCCATTAGGCGAGGTATGGGTTGATGCTGAGGTGTTTGAGCGCCAAGCACACTGGATCTCATCAGGCAGCAATGCCGAAATGACACTGGATGCGATTCCCGGTAAGGAGTGGCAGGGCAACGTCGATTATGTCTACCCAATTCTGGACCCGAAAACTCGAACCTTGCGCGTTCGTTTGAAGTTCTCCAATCCCCATGGCGAGCTTAAGCCAAATATGTTTGCAAATATTGCGCTGAAACCCATTAGTGATGAAGCGGTTCTTACTATCCCAAGATCTTCGGTGATTCACTCCGGTGGTATGACTCGAGTGGTGATGTCAGAAGGTTCTGGCAAGTATCGCTCTGCTCGTATTGAGGTTGGTCGTGAAGCTGGCGAAAAAATAGAGGTGCTTCAAGGGCTAGAGCAAGGTGAGAGTATTGTCACTTCAGCGCACTTCATGTTGGATTCCGAATCTAGCCAATCAGCGGATTTGTCACGCATCAATGGTGTGGAAGAGCAAGCAGACACGGCTTGGGCAAAAGGTGAAATTGCAGATGTAATGCAAGACAGCCGTATGGCGACCATCAATCACCAACCCGTTCCTGAATGGGATTGGCCGGGTATGGTGATGAACTTTACCTTCGCTGAAGGCTTGGACATTAGCCAACTTAAGCGTGGGCAAGTGGTTGATTTTGAAATGATGAAAACAGAATCAGGCCAATACGAGGTTGTTGATTACAAAGTCAGCGAACATCAAATGGCTGGTGAAGTGTGGGTGCAGGGCGACATCACCATGTTGATGGCAGATTTTGGAATGATCACAGTAAACCACAAACCAGTGCCAGAATGGGATTGGAAAGCAGGTGAAATGAATTTCCAAGCCAGTGATGACCTTGATTTATCTGAGTTTTCCGAGGGTCAAACCATTCGGTTTCTAGTGGCGAAGCAAGGTTCTGATTATGTGCTCAAATCTCTCGAACCGACGAATAGCACGGGTGAGGGCGAACTATGATCAATGCAATCATTCGCTGGTCTATTAGCAACCGCTTCTTAGTGTTGGTTGCTACTGTAGCCATCGTATTTGGCGGCTTATACAGCGTTAAAAATACACCGGTTGATGCCATTCCTGATTTGTCAGACGTTCAGGTGATCATCAAAACGAGTTATCCGGGTCAAGCGCCACAAGTGGTCGAGGATCAGGTGACTTATCCATTAACCACCGCCATGTTAGCCGTACCCGGTGCTGAAACGGTTCGGGGCTACTCGTTCTTTGGCGATTCGTATGTCTATATCATCTTCAATGATGATACTGATATGTACTGGGCACGTTCTCGCGTGTTGGAATACTTAAGCCAAGTTGCGCCTAACTTGCCTTCGAGTGCCAAACCAACATTAGGGCCCGATGCAACCGGTGTGGGCTGGGTTTACAGCTACGTGTTGCAAGATAAAACAGGTCAGCACGACTTAGCGGAACTTCGTAGTTTGCAAGATTGGTTCTTGAAGTATGAATTGCAAACTGTAGAAGGCGTGTCTGAAGTGGCGACCGTTGGTGGCATGGTGAAGCAGTACCAAGTACAGATTGATCCTGCCAAGTTACGTGCTTACGACCTAACGCTTCAGCAAGTCAACAAGGCAATCCAAGATGGTAATCAAGAAACAGGAGCGTCTGTTGTTGAGATTGCGGAAGCCGAACATATGGTTCGTACCACCGGTTACCTGACAAGCATTGAAGACATTCAATCTTTGCCGCTAAAAGTGACTGACAAAGGTACTCCTTTGTTATTGGGCGACATTGCCGATATTAACCTTGGCCCACAAATGCGTCGTGGTATCTCGGAACTCAATGGTGAGGGCGAGGCGGTTGGCGGCGTTATCGTGATGCGCTTTGGTGAAAATGCCAGTGAAGTGATCGACTCGGTGAAATCCAAGCTCGCTGAACTGCAAGCTGGCTTACCTGATGGTGTCGAGATTGTCGCGACTTATGACCGCTCTACTTTGATAGATTCAGCCGTTGAAAACCTTTGGAAGAAGCTGGCTGAAGAATTCATCGTGGTCGCCGTGGTGTGTGCGCTGTTCTTGTTCCATATCCGCTCATCACTGGTTATCGCACTAAGCCTGCCTGTTGGTATCTTGGGTGCATTCATTGTGATGCATTGGCAGGGTATTAACGCCAATATCATGTCTCTTGGCGGTATAGCGATTGCGATTGGCGCCATGGTGGATGGTGCCATCGTGATGATCGAGAACGTTCATAAACACATTGAACGGACTCCGCTCACTGACAAAAACCGTTGGCAGGTGATTGGTAAGGCAGCAGAAGAAGTTGGCGCACCGCTGTTCTTCTCTTTGATAATCATTACCTTGAGTTTTGTGCCTGTGTTCGCGCTAGAAGGGCAAGAGGGAAAGATGTTCTCGCCACTTGCATTTACCAAGACGTATGCGATGGCCGCAGCGGCGGGTTTGGCTATCACGCTTGTGCCCGTGTTAATGGGTTATTTCATTCGCGGCAACGTGCTACCTGAACATAAAAACCCAGTAAACCGTAGCCTAGTGGCGATGTACAAACCGCTTCTGAACCTCAGCCTAAAATATCCAAAGGTGATGATTGTTATCGCACTTGGCTTAATGGCATCTGCTTATTACCCAACCAGTAAGCTTGGCAGCGAGTTCATCCCTCCTTTGGACGAAGGGGATTTGATGTACATGCCAACCACGTATCCGGGCATCTCAATAGGTAAGGCTCGTGAGTTGTTGCAACAAACCAATAAGCTTATTAAAACCATTCCAGAAGTCGAAACCACGTGGGGCAAAATTGGTCGAGCAGAGACAGCAACCGATCCTGCGCCACTGACCATGATTGAAACCGTGATTCAGCTTAAACCACGAGATCAGTGGCGTGACGGTGTCACCACTGAGTCTCTGCGTAAAGAGTTTGATGATCTGATTCAATTCCCCGGTTTGACCAACGCTTGGGTCATGCCAATCAAAACGCGTATCGACATGTTGGCGACCGGTATTAAAACGCCAATTGGTATCAAAATCGCAGGCCCAGATCTGAGCGTGATTGAGGATATTGGCTCTCAACTTGAACCCATCCTCAATAGCGTGAGTGGTACGGCTTCTGTCTACGCTGAGCGTGTTGCGGGTGGTCGTTATGTGACGATAGACATCAAACGTCGTTCTGCTGCGCGATATGGCTTGAGCATTAAAGAAGTGCAACAGGTTATTTCGACTGCGGTTGGTGGCATGAACGTGGGCGAAACCGTTGAGGGGCTAGAGCGTTACCCAATCAATGTCCGTTACCCACAAAGCTATCGTGATTCTGTCGTTAAGTTGCAGAACCTGCCGTTAGTGACACCAAATGGAGCGCGAATTGCTTTGTCTGATGTTGCAGATATTCGCTATGAAGATGGACCACCAATGATTAAGACGGAGAACGCGCGTCCTAATGGTTGGGTGTTCGTTGACATCGAAGGTCGCGACCTTGGTTCTTATGTTGCAGAGGCGCAAACAGTCGTTACAGATCAAATCGTCTTACCTGCTGGTTATTCATTGGCGTGGTCTGGTCAATACGAATACATGGAGCGTGCGAAGGAGCGTTTGAGTGTCGTTGTGCCAATCACCATCGCCATCATCATGTTGTTGCTCTACCTCAGCTTCCGCCGCGTCGGTGAGGTGATGATGATCATGCTGACATTGCCACTCGCAATGGTGGGTGGTTTATGGCTGATGCATGTCCTCAATTACAACTTCTCGATTGCGGTGGGTGTGGGCTTTATCGCCCTTGCCGGGGTAGCTGTTGAGATAGGCGTCATTATGTTGGTCTACCTAAACCAAGCATGGCACTACAAAAAATTGGATGCGGAGCAGAACCAGCAAGCACTTCAGAGTGAAGACTTAACGGATGCGATTCGTGAGGGTGCAGGACTGCGTGTTCGCCCAGTGATGATGACAGTACTTACGGTGATCATTGGCCTCATTCCAATTATGTATGGCGAGGGAACGGGCTCAGAAGTGATGCAACGAATCGCCGCGCCAATGATAGGTGGTATGGCTTCTGCACTACTGCTTACCTTACTGGTGTTGCCTGCAATCTTTAAGCTCTGGAAACAGCGTGAGATTACGCAAAGCCAAAGCGTGACAAAAAAATAACGTATTGACTATTAGCCCTTACTTACCAAAAACAGAGAGGTAAGGGCGCATTACATGAACATGTGAAACCAACAAAACAAACAGAATATATTTAAGGAACGACCATGAAAAAGACACTAATTACTATCGCTTTAACAATCACCGCTTCAACAGCATTTGCTGCAATGGATCATTCAGCTGGTGGCCATTCGAATATGGACCACTCGATGATGAAGAGTGGAGAGATGGATCATTCAAAAATGGATCACAGCATGATGAAGGATGGAAAGATGGACCATTCGATGATGAATATGGAAGGCATGTCTGAAGTGGGTATGCCTGCGACAGGCGCAAAGCCGGATAAAGTGGTTCATGTTCTGTTAAGTGACGATATGAAAATCACATTTAAGAACAAGGTTGATATTGAGCCAAACGACGTGGTGCAGTTTGTTGTGATGAATACGGGCAAGATTGATCACGAATTTTCGATTGGTTCTGCTTCAGAGCAGCTAGAGCACCGTGAAATGATGAAAAACATGGGTAATCACGCTCATGACTCGGGCAGCACAGTTACAGTTAAGCCGGGTAAAGCGAAGCAATTGCTGTGGCATTTCCATGGTGATAATAACGTAGAGTTAGCGTGCAATATCCCTGGTCACGCTGAAGCGGGTATGGTGAAGTCGTTAACGCTTTAGACGTTAATCAATAGCGCTTTGTTGAATTAGAAATTCAATGAGGGCTAGAAAATTAAAGATAAGTCTTAACTTATACCTAAAGCGCTTTGCTGTGAGGGATTCGCTGAGGCTTATCTTTATTTATAGTCACTGTAGCAAGATAGAAGTTTCAAGCAGATGGTGTGCCTCGCCGCTCAGGTGCGGTAGTTCTGCCATGATCTTTTTAAACTTGTCGTCGATTGATTCTGCTTCATTCAGCGATCGAAAAGCCAGTACAGCCTGTTCAGGCTCGCTGTTCACATAACCTTTCAATGTATCTAGCTGAATTTTATTGGCATTTTCAACTTTTGTTAGCGCGACATTAATTGCTTCGATGTTTATTGTTAACTCATTGCTTTTAAACATTTTTTATTATTTATGGGTTGTTGCTAATGCGCGCACATTAACACAACTGATTTTTCGGATATTGACCAAGATTATTAAATTGGAACAATTTTGAAAATCATTGAAAGTTGATCTGTAATGTGTAGTGGGCAAGGTGTCAGAAATACGAAGCGATTTAAGGAGTTAATAGCTCTGGTTAGTCAATTAGCGTTGATTCGTCAATCCAAGCTTAAACAAAATAAGTTTAATCAGTATAGATTTAATGACTATGGATTTAGCAAACGGCGAAAATTTTTGAATAGGGTATCGCTGGAAGAAAGTGCGTAATGAAGCTTAAGGAGAAGTTGGAGCGTGCAGCGGGAATCGAACCCGCATCATCAGCTTGGAAGGCTGAGGTAATAGCCATTATACGATGCACGCACACTGTCTTAAGAGTAAGACTGAGGCATCAAGAAGACTGGAGCGTACAGCGGGAATCGAACCCGCATCATCAGCTTGGAAGGCTGAGGTAATAGCCATTATACGATGTACGCACATCGTCTTAACGAGAGTGATAATGCCACATCTAACTGAAAACGAAACCTTTTTCTTTCATTTTTATTCTAAGTGCTCGCATAACCACCACACCGCTAGTTTTTCAATCATGTTCGGCGTTTTCAGAGTGAATAAAATGTGACTAAACTCTCGTTAAACGGAGGGCGAGAAACAATGGAAAATCCCCCGCTATTTCTGTGACAAATTCGGTTTGATTTATAAACCAGTTTGTTGGTGTTAGCTTGTCATAAAACCCATACAAATTAAGGAATTTGGAGTATTAACATAAACTGATTTTTAATCGTGTTTTGGCGTCCATTAATAACAATATGGATGCATAAATTTAACTTACCAACCAGTCGAAGTATTCAGGAAACTAATCCCAAATGAGTAGAGTTATACGCACCTTTAAGCGTTCGAAGAAAAAAGTAACGAGTTGAGTTGATAATTTACGCAAAAGTCTCGTCAATCCGTCTATCGTTTGGTACATTTGCCGCACATTTTGTCTCCCCTAAAATACCCATGCCTTCTCAGTTCCGAATTAACAAAATTGTTGAAATTGGTGACACTCTTCACCGCAGTGGCTGTGCTCCTTACAAGCTAGAGAAATACACTCAATTCTATGCAAAAAAGCATGGTGTGGATGTGATGATCCAAGCAACGCCAACTGCGATTAACTATCAATTTCCAGACGATAACAACGCCGTTATTCTTAAGCGTCTAAAGCCTGCGTCAATTAACCTGAGTTTGTTGGCCAATACGATCATTCGTATTAACCAGCCAAGCAGTGAGCCTGTACCAGAACCTGTCGGTTACTCAAAATTTGTGACTGCACTTGCCAATATGGGTATTCCGCCTGCTTATTTGATGCTGGTGGGCAGTACGTTGGAAGCGGTGGGCTTTTCTGCGTTATTGGGTTTGATGGTGTGGGTATGTCAGCAAGTTCTTCATTCACGTCGTGCTATCGCGGTTGAGTTCATCTCGGCACTGCTAACCGGTATCTTCGTGGCGTTTCTGGCGAGCACAGGGTTGCCGATTCCGGTGTGGGCGTTGTGTATCGCCTCGATTGTCTTGTTTGTCCCCGGGTTATCCATAGCTAACGCATTAGAATGTTTGGCGTTTAATGACTTGGTTTCTGGTACCAGCTTGCTAGGGCAGAGCGCCTTAACCCTGATTAAGCTGTTTGTCGGGATTATCATGGGGCTCAACATCGGTGAAGCGATATGGGGACAAGCGGTCTCCATCGACTATACCAACGCGGTACCGATGTGGATGCACATATCTGGCTTGGTGCTGATCTCTGTGTCTATCGGTGTGATGTTCAATGCTCGCCCTAAAGACATCTTACTTGGTTTGCCAGTTGCCGTTCTCGGTATGTGGGGCCCATTCTATCTAGGTTTTGATAGTGGTTGGGTTGTCGGCACTTGGGTGACGACGGTTCTTATTACTTTGTACGGAACTTGGATTGCCAAGAAGATGGAGCTCACGGGTTCTATTTATATCGTGCAAGGGATCATCATCTTGGTTCCGGGTAGCCGAGTATTAGTGAGTGCCAGCCAGTCGGTGTTTGAACAATCGATTTTGCCTATCCCGAGTATTGGTTTATCGGCGTTATTCATGTTCTCGGCAATCGTGGCAGGGCAAATTACCGCTTACTCGATTTACTCACCAAAAGTCGAACGTTAAGCCGTTCCGCTTTTCAAACCTTTAAACAAACACAGCTTAGCGGCTGTGTTTGTTCGTTTTAGGTGCTGCTCTTTTTTGAAGACAATTAGCTCTCCGTAAAACTTGTTAGATTTATGCTCGCTAAGCCTGACAAGAGCCATTAAAATGGAACAAATTCTATTTAAATTAAGTATTAACGTATGTCTCTACCTCCTTGCCCGCAATGCCAATCTGAATATGTTTACCCAGACCAAAACAACCTAATCTGCCCTGAGTGCGCCTACGAATGGAACCCAGAAGAAGAGCGTTTAGAAAGAGAAGCCGCGCGTGTTAAGGACGTGAATGGCGTTGTATTGGAAAGTGGCGATAAAGTTACCTTCATTAAAGATCTAAAAATTAAAGGCAGTTCTAGCGTATTGAAAATTGGTACTAAAGCTGTGATTCGACGCATCAATGAAGGCAAAGATCACCAACTAGATTGCAAGCTGGATGGTGGCGGTGAAATGCTGGTTACGGCGAAGTACGTTAAGAAGCAGTAGTCGATAATAGGTCAAAATTGCGAGTCGCTCCTGAACTAAATAGCGTAGAAGCCGTTGGAGAATCAACATCATATGGACATGGTTAAAGCTGCTCTTTCACATTCAACGGCCTTTCATTACTATGTGAACGCTTGCGCTGAGGATGGGGTAGATATTTACACGGGGATTTCCGATGGCAGTGATGCCTATTTAGAAAGACGAATTGCTTATTCAAAAGGCGAGGGTTTGCCAGAAGGGTGGACGCCTGCTTCTACGTATTTTTGTATCGACTCTGGTCAAATCCTTGGTGTCATAAGAGTTCGTCATGGTACCAGTCCGTACATCCACGATGTTATTGGACATATCGGATATGAGACGCTGCCACAAGCCAGAGGGCGGGGTATCGCAAGTCATATGTTGTCTTGGATTCAACGACAGGTATTGACTGAAAGCGCTATCATTACCTGTGAGAGGGGTAATATTGCTTCGCAAAAAGTGATTGTGAAGTGCGGTGGACAATTCCTGAATACCTTTTACTCAGAACAAGATAAACACGAAGTCTTACGTTACCAACTAGAACCCAAATGAACATTTAAGCGTGGCATTTAGTTTTATCGGGGGCGCTGAATTCCGGTTTTAGCGAAAATGAAACCACAGCCAATTATTGTTGGAGGTATTTTGAAGTATTCAACAAGAGCTGCTCAGTCATCAGATTATGAATTTCTGTTCGAGCTTAAGAGGGCCGCTGAGTTCGAACCTATCAAGGCCGTATTTGGCTGGGATGAGCAGGTTCAACGAGATATACACGCTGAAGAGTGGGCAGAAGAACGACCTGAAATCATTGAATATCAAGGCAAGGCGATTGGCAGTGTGTTGTTGCAAGACAAAGGCGAACACTTCTATTTTTGCCGATTCTTCTTACTGCCTGATTATCATGGAAAGGGCATTGGTAGCCAAGTACTGAAAGATTGCTTAACTAAGGCTGACAGCCTCAATAAACCCGTCGAACTTTGTTACCTAAAAGGTAATCGAGTTGGGGAGTTGTACTTGAGGTTTGGCTTTGAAATCACCTCTCAGAACGAGCAGTTTGTCTATATGTGGCGTAAATAGACACTCATTCAAAATGATCACACCGTGTCTGTAACTTGATGGGCACCTGACACCCATCTAACGTAAAACCTTGTAAAGCTCCCTATGCTTGATGACTAAGCGATTACACTTAGAAAAGATCGAGCGTAAGGGAGTGTGCAATGAATTATTACCCGACTTCAAAAATCGTGGGTGAACAAAGGTTTGGCTTTGGGCCAAAACTAGGTCAAACAACCTATTATTCTCCTGTAGAACAGTTGGATAAAAAGCCATTCGTTCACCAAGCTATACAAGACTTACCGAGTACTGAATCTACTCTGATTAAAGTAGGAGAGAATCGTGTACAACGAATGAAGGCCAAGGGTGACGAACAACAGATGCAAGCCACGAAGAAAGAAGCGCAGTCTTTTCTTCGAACGCAGTATCGACAACAAGCTCAAGCTCGCCACCTACAAAGTGTTGAAACTCCTTATGGTTTTCAAGAGCGCATCATTCAGTTTTGGAGCAATCACTTCGCCATCTCGGTCGATAATCGAAAACTGATGCCCTTGGCCGCCAGCATTGAAAACGATGTGGTTCGCCAGCATTGGAATGGTAACTTTGGCGAGATGCTGATGGCTTCTTCTAAACATCCTGCGATGCTTCTGTATCTCGATAATCAACTCTCGATTGGTCCCAATTCAAAAGTCGGAAAGCGCCGTAATAAGGGGCTCAATGAGAACCTCGCTCGTGAGATCTTAGAACTTCACACTCTTGGCGTTGACGGTTCTTATACTCAGCAAGATGTTATTGCTTTAGCAAAAGGCATTTCAGGCTGGGGCATTAAATTCAAATCTCCTGATGCTGGTTTTCGATTCGCTAATAATCTGCATGAGCCAGGAAGTATCACACTGCTTGGAAAGTCCTATTCTCAATCCGGGGTCTCGCAAGGAGAGTCGTGTTTAAAAACCTTAGCGACCCACAAAGACACTGCTGCGCACTTGGTTGATAAGCTTTGCCAGCATTTCATTGGCGACATATCTAAAGAACTCTCAGAGCAAATGGTTGCTGAATATCTGAAAGGCGAGGGAGATTTACTGCCTATCTATCGCTTGTTATTGAACAGCGCTGAGGCGAGTAAACCTAACCCTAATCGTTTTAGACCGCCGAAGGAGTGGCTGTTTGCCGTTCTTCGTAGTGCCGATATTTCTTTAAACGAGAAACAGGCATTCAATGCACTCAACAATTTAGGGCAGCCTCCTTTTAAACCGGGTTCACCTGCAGGCTGGTCGGATCAAGACAGAGACTACAATAGCCCTTCGGCGTTGACTCAACGTATGCAAGTTGCGAATAGGCTTGCGTCTGCTGCAATAAAATCGGCTAAAGCGTCAGGAGTTAAGCCGAAAGCGGTAGTGGATAAAGTGATCGCGGGTTTATATGGCGATGCTATTGATGAACACACCCAAATTGTATTGAACAAAGCCGACAGCGCTGCAATGCAACTTTCCCTGTTGTGGCTAAGTCCGCAGTTTCAATATCGTTAGGAGTGGGTATGAAAAAGTCAGATTGTTCTCAGAATAAAGCGCCACATAGTATTAACCGCCGCCAGTTCATGGGTATTGCGGCGGCTGTTGGCGTCAGTGCGATGCTGCCATTTCCAAGCTTTGCCAAAACAGGTTCAGACAATATCTTCATTTGGGTATCACTGCGTGGCGCGATGGATGGTTTAAATGTTGTAGTGCCGCATGCCGATCCGGATTACTCTAATTTGAGACCCAACATCGGATTAAAACCTGAACAGCTAGTGAAGTTGGATGATTTCTTTGGGCTTCATCCATCTCTAAAGCAGTGCCATCAATGGTATGAGAGTAACGAACTCAGCTTTGTACACGCTTGTTCAACCGCTTATCGTGAGCGTTCACATTTTGATGGACAGAAGATATTAGAGAATGGTACTTCCGACCCGTTTAACACCGTAGGGTGGATTAACCGTTTACTCACGTTGAGCTCAGAAAAATACGATGGAATTGCGATTGATTCGGGCTTACCACTCATCATGCAGGGCGAATCGACCGTGGCAAGTTGGTACCCAAACCGCTTAAAAACACGCGATAAACAAACGGAATTGCTGGAAGAGTTGTTTCAAAGTGACCAAATGCTGTCTTCAAACTTTGAAAGTGTCATGAAGATAGATCAACTGGTGGGCGACCAAGGTGTCGGCAAACAGTTTAAATCATTGATGGGTAAAACAGGCGACATATTGTCGGCTGATAACGGACCAAACATCGCAGCGTTAGAACTCGGTGGGTGGGACACTCACGCCAATCAAGGCAACGTAAATGGACGGTTGAGTAATCAACTTAAAACTTTGGATGGTGGGTTAGCGGCTCTCAAGGCTTCACTAGGTGATCGTTGGCAGAAGACAGTGATCATGGCGGCCAGTGAATTTGGTCGAACAGCAAAAGAAAACGGCACCAAAGGCACCGACCACGGCACTGGCAACGTCATGTTTGTTGCGGGTGGTGCGCTGCCATCGTTGAAAGGAGTGGGGGGTAAGGTTATTGCCAATTGGCCGGGCTTGAGCCAAAGCCAGCTATATGAGGGCCGAGACCTTAATCCAACGACTGATATGCGCTCGGTTATCAAGGGCGTGCTCTATCAACATTTATCGGTAGAAGTGAAACAACTCAACATTATCTTCCCTGATAGTGCCGATATTAGACCGATGAATCTTGTTTAGAGATTTACCAAGACCCAGTTAGATGCGATTCAGTCGTTTGAATCGCTCTCTATTTGTGACTCGCTTGTTTACGATTTAATCGCCAACAGTGCTCCGAACGTCACTAAGCCAAATCCACATGCTTGATTAAGCCTTTTCTTTGCTCTCAATAGATGCTTTTGCAATGTATTCGAAGTAAACAGCATAGCGACAACGCCAAACCATAAACCGTGAAGAACGATCATGTAAAGCCCATAGCCGAGCGCGACATGCTGGTTTTCTGCATCAGGTGAGATGACTTGGCTGAAGATGCTCAAAAAGAACAACATGGTTTTTGGGTTGAGCACGTTACATAAGAAGCCTTGGGCTAAATAGCGCCAAACACTGGTGCTTTGCTTTGCATCTTCCATCGGTGCAAGCTTGTTGTCCGCACTCAAGATACCTTTTAGCCCTAGATAAATAAGGTAGGTTGCACCTGCGTATCTAATCATGTCAAACAGCTGCTCATTCTGTGAGATTAAGTAACTGATCCCAAGCATTGAATAACTGATGTGAGCACAAATCGCTAAACTCACACCGATTGCAGTCCAAATCCCTGCTTGTCTTCCTTGGTTGACACTGTTTTTCAAAACTAAAACGAAATCAGCGCCTGGGCTGATAACAATCAATAGTCCCAATACTGCTAGGATTAACCACTCCATAATGACTCCAACTCTTTATATTTGATGAGCCAGCATTGTATGGTTTTTTATTGCTGCCTATAATCGAAATGAATTCTACCTATCTGTGAGAAAAAATCACACATGAGACATTTGAAAGCATTTCATATTTTCCACGTAGCAGCGCATTCGAGTAGTTACAGTGAAGCGGCGGATAAACTCAATATCACACATGGCGCGGTGAGTAAGCAGATCAAGGTATTGGAAAATCACTTATCCCAAGTTTTGTTCTACAAACAGGGCAGGAATGTGTGTCTCACCAAAGAAGGGGAATTACTCAAAGGTTACACAGAGCAAGCGTTCCAAGCCTTGGAGACTGGAGTCCATAAGCTTAATCAGCTGAATCATCAAGCGTTGGAAGTTTCATGCGAACCCACATTGACCATGCGTTGGTTAATGCCTCGACTCGGTGATTTCTATAACGAATCCGGAATTGATGTTCGATTGTCGACTGCTGGTGGGCCTGTGAACTTGAATGCGACAGGGCTCGATATGGCGATTCGCCGAGATGACTTTAAATTAACCGAGCGTTACGAACAGATACCACTAGTTGAAGAGTGGGTAGGCCCTGTGTGTTCCCCGGGTTATTGGCAGCAGGTAAAAGATAACTTAGATGATGTGAAATTACTGCACAGCAGTACACGGCCAGATGCTTGGAGTCATTGGGGTGCTATCACTATAGATAAAGTTAATGGTGGAGAGTGGTCAAAAGCTCGAGCGAACCAAACATTTGCACACTTCTACTTTTGCTTTCAGGCGGCTGTCGATGGGTTAGGCATAGCGCTTGGGTCTTATCCACTTGTCGCCGACGATCTTGAAAGAGGTAACTTGATCGCGCCGTTTGGCTTCGTACCTTCTGGTCACCAGTACATATTGCTCACGCAAGATAGCAACCATGAAGAGCCAGAAAGCCCGTTTGTTGTTTGGCTGAAGAATGAGTTATCGCAGTGTGTTCCAACTTTATAGGAACGACATCCGACCTAGAAGTGTGCTTGTCTTATGTCAGGCTCTAGTTCGTTGTTGTGGGAATCACTCAATAGGCAAAGACAGCACGCCACCATTGAGTTCGACTTGTTTTAGCCATTCGGTTGGAATTTCGCCATCTCCTTCGTAGAAACACGCCGCTAATACCGCGCCAATTACAATCGCACGACCGCAGCTGTCACCACCACATAAGATGTTGTCGCGAATGCCTTGTTGATAACTCTGAGCACCTGCAATAATGCGAATCAGCAAGGGGAACGCGGCACTCAGTTCACAATGCAATCCAAACTTCTTCGCGGCATCTGTAATCGAAAGCTCAGGATCAGCCAGTGCTTCGTCGATTTGATCGTGTATGAACTTGCTACAAGTTTGTCGCACCATTTCTACCGATTGCAGTGGAGAGTTGCCTTGAATTGCCGCTTGAACCAATAAGGTGATGGCTTGTGCCCATTCCACGGCTTTGTCGTTGTTGTTGGTCACTCGTACCGCACTCTCTACCATTGCCGGTAAGGTGTGAGAGGTGTAAGTACACGCCACTAAAGGAATTAGCTTTGAAACAGCAGGTAGCTGGGTGTCATCAGCGCCACAGGCTGTGATTGGAGCTTCTGTTAGCTCTAGTTTATGTATGTTCAGCAAGCTCATACGAGTCGCTTTATCAATGTAACCTTGCCAACTGCCACCAAAATCAAACCAGAAACGGAAGTGCTTAATGTAACTCGCTTCGTCGTAGTGTTGATTATCGGCTAGGCTATCGACCATCGCCAATAACTGAGCACCGTATTGTGATTGGTCGCCAGCGGTTTTACCTTGGTGGGCGAAGTAGCCTTTGTCTTGATAATCGAACTGGTTTGGTGAGCGAAATTCTGGTTCAAAACCCGCCACGTGCAAGATCCTCTCTTGGTCATACAACCAATGCAGCCCCATGGAAGCGGCGTCTCCAACCAATGCGCCAACAACGGCGTAAAAAGCTCTTTCTTTATGATTGTCCATGCTGAGTGAAGTCCTTGAGAAGATCCAATGGAATTTGATACTTCAAGTATAGTGACTAAATGATGGGTTTGCTGTGTTTCAGTAGAGAGTTTTCAAGCAATTAATCCTGATTGGTCAATGAGTTAAACCAATCAGGGTAAGTGGATGAATATTATGACTTAGGTGGCTATGTTGACATCTAACAGACGCTTGAATACACGTCTAAATAAACAATGACACTAGCGGTTAAGGTAAACACTCGAGCGTTGTTCAATGACTTTGAAAATACGTGAAAGGGTGAAACATAACGCGAAGTAAACCGCACCAACAATCAGCCAGATCTCGAAGATCAAACCGGAAGAGTTCGCCATTTCAGTGCCAACAAATGTCATCTCTTGAATCGAAATCAGGGATACAATCGAGGTATCTTTTACTAGAGAAATTGCCTGACCTGCTAAAGGCGGTGTGATGGCCGTTAATACTTGCGGGCCAACCACAAATCGATACTTAGACAACGCCGATAAGCCGAGTGAATCGGCCGCTTCCCATTGCCCTTTAGGAATACTTTCTAAGCCAGCTCGAATAACTTCTGCGATGTAAGCCGAAGAGAGCAAACCAATACAGATAACACCAGACGCCAAGTTTTCCCAAAGGTTAGCTGGGCCGAACAGGAAATCTTGAACAGCATTAATCTCGCCGTTGTGTTCACGCAAGATACTTTCTAAACCAAGTAATGGAATCAGTTGGTTAGAAACGAAGAAATAGAATATGAAGACAAACACCAGCGGCGGAATATTACGGACCAACTGAATGAAAATCAGTGCCGGTGTTTTGAAGAAAGCGATCTTTGAGTGTCTTGCTACACCTAACAATGTGCCAAAAGAGAGTGCTAACACCATACTCCATAAACTTAAGCGCAGCGTTGCGATCAAGCCTTGGAAAAAATAGGGAATACTGCCTTGAGAAGGCGGAATAAAAATCAGGGTAAACGCATCTTCCCAGCGCCATTGGTAGTTAATACCAACAGCAGAGCGATAATAAAGCCAGCCTGCAAACACACACATGACAGCGAGTAACACGCCATCCAAAAGGTTAAGGCGTTGATACCAAGGCTTTATATGAACGTTGGGCTTAGGTGTTGTCAATGCGCTAGTACTACTCACGTCATTCCTGTTTAAACAATAATAATTAGTAGGCTGTTTTGTTGAGTTTTAAATCATCAATAAAGCGAATCAAGTTGCCGAATCGAGGCAGTGCAGACAACGCACTGCCTCGATTCACCAGCAAAAGTTCTGATTACTGACCTTGAGCAATCTGGTCTTGCCAATCTAG
>NZ_JBFRTQ010000118.1:0-59054 GCF_041474195.1 Vibrio sp. 10N.222.52.C3
TGCTCGGCGCACAATAAAAGCGACGGGTTAAGAAACCGGTCGCTTTTTTGAATCGGTAAACTGAAAGCTGACTAAACAGGGCTGAGAGGAGCTAAAAATTTAGCTACAACATAGTTAATGTGAGTTTCGCAAGATTATAAGCATCGACATAACCCGAGTGCTGACGACCTTCCCACTCAATATTTTTGGCTTCTTGAGCAGCGCGGTGACCAATGCGTTTGTCTTTCAATCGATTCTGAACTCGATAAAGCGTGGCGATATTCAAGAACTCGCTGAACGGAGGTTCGATGCCTTTCTCAATACACTCTTTGTGTAAGATAAGATCGTCGCGTCCCCACGCTGCATAGATTTTCTTTGGACCACCGAAGTTCTTAATCATCGACTTGATAACAGACTCTAATGGGCGACCCTGTTTTTCGATTTTACGAGGTGTAATGCCCGTTAACTCGGCGCAGAATAGAGAGACTTCGTCTTTTTCGGGCTTAACGTAATATTGCGCGCGCTTCACGATGGTTCCAGATACAAGATCGATCTCAGCAAGACCAATTTCAATGATCTCCCCTGTTGTTCCTACACCGTCTTCGCTCCAACAGCACATTTCCAAATCGAAACACACCACTCGATTGTGATTCATACGTCGCCTAATTCTCTCGTCAAAAATTTCGTGAAATTGTACATGAGCCTAATAAAGAACTCGACCCCAGTTGCATCAAGTGCTCATTTAGCCTGCAATTGTGACTCGATTTCGGCCATTTGACTTACTTAGGTATAACATGCTGTCAGTTTTTTGAAGGAGCGCTTCAATGTCTTCATTAGTGCGGATGGTAGCCCCGATGCTTAGAGTGCAACTCAATAGCTGGCCAGAATGCTCGCAATGAGACTCACTTACCGTCTCTAAAATACATTCTAAATAGCGAGACAACGAGTCATGTTCGGTGATGCTCGAAATGATACCGAACTCATCCCCTCCCATCCGGAATAGGTTATCTCCAGACTTCAAGCTCACTGAGATAACCTTAATCACATGGATAAGTAACGCATCACCGGCTGGGTGCCCAAACTTATCATTGATCTCTTTAAACTTATCAACATCAAACACTATTAAGCTAAACGGCTTATCGCTTTGTATCGATTGACCAAGCATCTTATTAAAAGCTCGGCGATTATAAATTTCCGTTAAACTGTCATGATTGGCAAGAAAACGAAGTTCTTCTGTTCTTTCATCAATCATTCGATATAAGCGCTCTTTCTCTCTAATTTGCAGGTTCACAATATAAGCAAGCAGCAATGAGATAGTGGTACCAACTATGCCGATTCCCGCCAACACTAAGTAACCATTAAATGAAATACATGCATCTATCTTGAAGTCGATAATCCATTCACGGTTAGTTAATGTAATCGTCTTTGTAATGTGCTGCCCAGTTACCGCTTCATAACCATTGGTTTCGAACATTATCGGGGCATCTTCAGCTTCAAAACCGCTATCGGTAACACGCACATAAACGTCCATATCGCCGACAGTAGATGCCAGAAGTTTCTCAAAATAGTATGTGGTACGAACAACACCAATTACAACGCCGAGTAAGTTGTCACTCTCTCCCTCAAAGACAGGGTGATACACCAACATTCCGCTCTTAGGTGTGTTGCTGTCTAAACCGTCTTGCAACAGACGAACTTTGTCTGAAATATTCGCTTCACGTGTTTTTTTAATGTTATCAATGACCAGATTAAACCGCTCACGAGAAGAGTAAAAACCCAAAACACCGTTGTTCACTGGATCATTCGGATAAATATCTGTCGCGATAAATACGGGCTCGCCATCCAAGACATAACCATAAGTTTTTGGCCCATGTTTAGGGATAGTAAACATTCTATAGGATGGGTATTGAGCTTTCATTTTGGCGGTGTGCTCGGCAAGATCTTCTACCGCTACTTTTTGCATCCACTGCAATCCGATCAGGCTTTTCGAGCCGTTAATCGTTTGCTGAGCAAAACGATCAAATCGGTCCCGACTATCGACATCATTAGAATAGAAAAAATTCGCACCGGAACCGATATAAGCAACATCGTTATCAATAAACGCTTTTAAGCTGAGCGTTTGATGCTGAGCAAAGCTATCCAGATTCTCATTCAAAGACCTATTTTGATTCGCCGCAACCAAAACAAAACACAACACCGTCATCAAAAATGTGGCAAAAAAGACAACTAACGGCAAAGTTCGTTTCTTCAACCCTGTTATGGGGTCGGTAGTGTGCGGCATGTGGCTTCCAAATAGTCTCTAATGAGTTAAAAGTATATAACGGAAGGGAATCATGCTCCATTTCTGTTTAGTCTTAAAACTGACATAAAACGGGCATTGTTTACCTTGCCCTCACATCGACGACCAATATTCGACCGAATCTCGACTAAATTTCAAGCTAACACACCAAAAACCCACTTGATTAAAAACATTAAATACCACTCTTAAGCCTTGAATATGCTAGTATCCATCCATATTTATAGCTTGAAAGTGACCGTTTCGGCTTAGTGCCAATGAGTTTCTTTCCAACCTGTATATTCCTTTGAACCGACGAATATACCGTTAAATCAATTTTAAAGAGAAATCACTATGATCGTTGATTTGAACCTAATCCCACAAACGTTTGATATGCTTCACGCAGGCCTAACTGCATCAAGCGTTTTACTACTGTTAATTGCCGTTTCTCGTAAAACCAAAGTGGTTGAGAAAGTCGTAGAAAAACCAGTAGAAAAGGTCGTTGAAGTTGAAAAGCCAGTTGAGAAAATTGTCGAAGTAGAGAAAGTAGTAGAAGTTGAACGTGTGATCGAAAAAGTAGTAGAAGTTGAATCTAAGCTTGCTACAGCACCTACTGATTCAGCAATGCAGCTACTGTCTATCATGCAGCAAGAAGCTCGTTTAATTGACTTCCTAAAAGAAGACCTAACGTCATTCTCTGATGAAGAAGTTGGCGCAGCTGCTCGTGTTATTCACACTGGCGGTCAAAAAGTATTAGCCGATTACGTAACGCTGTCTCACATCCGCACTGAAGATGAAGAAACACGTATCACTATCGCTGAAGGTTTCAATCCTCAAGAAATTCGCCTAACAGGCAACGTAACGGGCAATGCACCATTCAACGGCACATTGGTTCACAAAGGTTGGAAAGCAACTGACATGAACCTGCCTAAGCTTGCTGAAAACTACGATGCATCTGTAATTGCACCGGCAGAGGTAGAGCTATAATGGAACACCAAACTCAGCCATCATCGCACGAGCCTTCTTCTCAAGAACATACGCCGCAGATGCATTCACAAGAGCAAGCGCCTAAGTTCAGTGTTGGTATCGATTTAGGTACCACACACTGCGTTTTGTCTTTCATCGACACAAGTAATGAAGACGCTCGCGTTGAGGTGATGCCAATCCCTCAATTGACGGCTCCAGGTACAGTAGAAACTCGCAGCCAACTTGGCTCGTTCCTATACCAGCCGCACGAACATGAAATGAATGCGGGATCTCGCGTTCTTCCTTGGTCTTCTGAGCCAAAAGCGCTAGTCGGTGCGATTGCTCGTAACCTAGGTTCGAAAACCCCTATCCGTTTGGTAGCAAGTGCAAAATCTTGGCTATGCCACGGTGGTGTGAACCGTCGTGATGCGTTCCTTCCTGCAGGCAGCCCTGAAGAAGTTGAAAAGGTATCTCCGCTTAAGACCACTGAGTTGTACCTTGAGCACCTTAAAGATGCTTGGAACCACGCTAACCCAGAACACAAACTGGCAGACCAAGATGTAACGATCACGGTTCCTGCTTCGTTTGATCCTGCGGCTCGTGACCTAACAGCAGAAGCTGCGCGTAATGTTGGCTTCACTCACCTGACACTTCTTGAAGAACCTCAAGCAGCACTGTATAGCTGGATTGATAACAGCAACGACACATGGCGTGATGAAGTGAACGTTGGTGACATCGTTCTTGTTGTCGATATCGGCGGTGGTACGACTGACCTTTCGTTAGTTGAAGTAACACAAGATGAAGGCAACTTAAGCCTGAACCGTATCGCTGTAGGTGAACATATCCTACTGGGCGGCGACAACATGGACTTAGCTCTGGCTTACCGTCTGAAGATGAAACTGGCTCAAGAAGGTAAAGAACTGGCTCCTTGGCAGGTTCAAGCAATGACTCACGCGTGTCGTGATGCGAAAGAAGCACTGCTTAACGATGCTGAGCTTCAATCTGTGCCAATCGTTGTTCCAAGCCGTGGTTCTAAACTGCTTGGCGCAACACTGAAAACAGAACTGACTCAGCAAGAAGTTCAACAAACATTAGTGGACGGCTTCTTCCCTAAAGTTGCTGTAACTGAACACCCTGTACAAAAGACGCGTGGCGCACTGACTCAAATGGGTCTGCCTTACGCTCAAGACGCAGGTATTACTCGTCACATTGCTGCATTCCTTTCTAAGCAAGCGAACGCGCTTTCTGGAAATAGTGAAACCGCTCAGCAAGATTTCAACCCGTTTGCAAACATGCCCGGTATGCCCGGTACAGAAGCGCAAGGGTCAGAAGCGCCAGCGGCAGACTTCATCAAACCAACAGCGGTACTGTTCAATGGTGGTGTTCTAAAATCTAACCTACTTGCTGATCGTCTTTCTGACACTATCAATGAATGGCTAATTAATGCAGATGCTGAATTTGCTAAACAACTTTCAGGTTTAGACTTAGACCTAGCGGTTGCAAGTGGCGCTTCTTACTACGGCGCAGTTCGTCGTGGCCAAGGCGTTCGTATCCGTGGTGGTATCGCATCTTCTTACTACGTTGGAATTGAAAGCGCGATGCCAGCTATCCCAGGTATGGCTCCTCCAATGGAAGCACTGTGTGTTGCACCATTTGGTATGGAAGAAGGTTCAAGCGTACAAGTACCTAGCCAAGAATTCGGTCTAGTGATTGGTCAGCCAGTACACTTCCAGTTCTTCGGTTCAACCATTCGTCGTGAAGATGAAGCGGGTACGCACCTTGATCACTGGGCGCCTGAAGAGCTTGATGAGCTTCCTGAAATCCAAGTGACATTGCCGGTTTCTGAAGGCCGTCGCGAAGGTGAAGTGGTTCCAGTGACTTTGGCTTCTCGCGTTACTGAGCTAGGCACCTTACACCTAGAAGCGATTGCTACTGACAACGGTCAGAAGTGGCACGTTGAGTTCGATGTTCGTGAAGACTCGAATAACGACTCAAACGAACAAGCATAATGAATCAACGGCACCTTAGCGGGTGCCGTTACTTTATCAATGCATTTCTCAATCTAGTCCTGCCTGTTTCTCAGGAATGACGTTTACGAATAACAACAATAAGACCAAAGCTATCAAAAAACTGGTCATCACTCTGGAAGAATAAGGTTTTGTATGGCAACTCCTCGTTTTTTAGTCGGCATTGACTTAGGTACAACCAATACGGTTGTCGCTTACTGTGAAATCAACGACGACCTACAACATGCTCCCGTTTCTCTTTTCGATATTGACCAACTCATCGGCCCCGGTGAAGTGGTTCGCAAGCCCTTACTCCCATCCTTTCGTTACCACCCAGCACAAGGTCAAATCTCCCCTTCTGACCTGACGATGCCGTGGGAACCAAGCCCCGTTGAAGGCGATATTAAGAACGTTATCGTCGGTGAATGGGCTCGTGAATTAGGCGCTAAGGTTGAAGGCCGCCAAGTATCGAGTGCTAAGAGTTGGCTATCACACCAAGCGGTTGATCGTAACTCCGACATTCTGCCTTGGGCTGGCGCAGCTGATGTCGATAAAGTCTCGCCAATTGTGGCGAGTGCAAGCTACCTCAACCACATTCGCCAAGCATGGAACTACCGTAACCCGAGCAACAAGCTGGAAAATCAAGATGTTGTGGTTACCGTTCCGGCTTCCTTCGATGAGACAGCACGTAAGCTGACACTCGAAGCGGCAGAACTTGCGGGCTTAGGTAAGATTCTATTACTCGAAGAGCCGCAAGCCGTTTGTTATGACTGGTATGCCCGTCACCAACAAACCGCAGCAGATGAACTTCAACAAATTCCGCTGATTCTAGTGTGTGATGTTGGCGGTGGTACCACCGATTTAAGCTTAATTGAAGCCAAATTCGATGCGAACACCGACGGTAATAACGAGCTCGCACTCGACCGTATTGGCGTTGGAGAACACTTGATGCTCGGTGGTGACAACCTCGATTTAGCGCTTGCTCACCTTGCAGAGCAACGCTTCAATCAAAACAAAAAGCTGAATGCTTCTAGCCTAACCAAACTAATTCAACAAACTCGCGCCGCAAAAGAGAGCCTACTTTCTGCCAATGCACCCGATGATGTGAAGATCACCATGCTGGGCAGCGGTTCAAAGCTACTTGGCGGTACTAAGAGTATTGGCTTAACCAAACAAGAAGTTCATCAAATCGCATTGGAAGGTTTCTTCCCGCTTTCTGAGTTTACTGAAACACCCGACAAACGCCGCAGTGCAGTGGTTGAGTTTGGTCTGCCTTACGTGGCTGACCCTGCAGTGAGTAAGCACGTTGCAGAATTCCTAGCAACACACCAACAAGTGTCTAAAGCCGCATTAGAAAACTCAGACTCGATTGAGTTCGATGACACCAAACCTGCAATTCCAGTTGGCGTGCTGCTCAATGGTGGTGTGTTTAACAGTGAACTGGTAACAGAGCGAATTACTCAGCTACTGGGCAACTGGAACGGTTCTCCTATCACAGTGCTTGATAACCCTCATCCAGATTGGTCTGTTGCCCTTGGCGCGGTTGCCTTTGGTAAAGCACGCCGCGGTGCACAGCTGAAAATCGGTGGCGGTGCTGCCCGTTCTTACTTCTTGCATCTGCAAGAGAAAAACAAGATGGGTAAAGCGCTTTGTCTGCTTGCCAAAGGAACCGAAGAAGGCCAAGAGATACGCTTGAACAGCCGTCGTTTCTCGCTGACTTTAGGTGAGCCAGTACGATTTAATCTTCTGACTTCAACACACGATCAAATTGCTCATGACACCGCCATTCAAAACGGTGTGATGGTCAATGTGGATGCCGACTTGTTCTCCCCTCTCCCACCGTATATTTCTACGCTGGAAGGCTCAGGTACTGCAGAACTTCAAGCCAACCAAAAAGAGCGTGTTGAAGTACTGCTCGCTTGTCAGTTAACCGAAGTCGGCACATTGAAAATGGAGTGTGTGAGTATAGAAGATGACTCTAAGCGTTGGTTGCTCGAGTTTGAAGTAAGAAACAAGCAAGGTGATGAGTCTGATACCGCTAAACTTCACCCAAGACTGGATGAATGTAAGGAATTGATTTCTCGTCTGTACAGCGGCAACAAGAAGAGTGCTGAATCAAAAGAGATCAAAACACTATCGAAAGATCTTGAGAAGCGACTCGGTAAACGCGATGAATGGGACTTCACGACCCTTCGTCATCTATTTGATACCTTCTCATTAGGTCGTAAACGTCGTCGCCGCTCAGAAGCACACGAGAAGAACTGGCTACGTTTGGCGGGATACTCGCTACGTCCTGGCTTTGGCGATCCGACTGACTCATGGCGTATCGAACAGATTTGGGGCCTTTACCAACAGAACATTCAGTTCAAGAACCACCAAGGCTGGACAGACTGGTGGGTATTCTGGCGTCGTGTCGCTGGTGGGCTAAACCAAGAGCAGCAAGAGAGTATCTTGGCTGACATCGCTAAATACCTTCACCCAGGTGCAATGAAGAACCCTAAGACAGCCAAAGATGCGCAAGATAATGGTTATGAAGCCATGGTCCGTTTAGCGGCGTCACTTGAGCAACTTGAGGTTGAAGACAAAGTGCTGCTGGCAAGTTGGTTCTTAAGCAAAGCGATCAACCATAACCAATTTGAACAGGCTCACTGGTGGGCGCTAGGACGATTAGCATCAAGAACGCCTTTGTATGGCAGCCAACACAGCGTAATTCCTAGAGAGCAAGCTGAACAGTGGTTACCAAAACTGCTTGAACAGAACTGGCAGAAAGAGCAGATGATTGCCTTTGCAGCGGTGATGATTTGTCGAAAAACCGGTGACCGTCAGTTTGATATCTCTGACGACTATCGCAATCAAGTGATTGAGAAGCTTAAGCAAAGCAAGGTACCTGACTCATGGTTAACACTAGTGAGTGAAGTGACTGAGCTTTCTGAGAGCGAATCTAAGCGCGTATTTGGTGATGCGTTACCAAGCGGATTAAGCCTAATCAATAACTAGGTTTGAAAACGATTAGCTTTCGTTGCTAATGGTAAAGAAGCTAGCAAGAAAAGAAAAAGCCACTTTCGATTCGTTGAAAGTGGCTTTTTTATTGGTGGCTTAAGGCTGGTATGTGTAATCGACTTATAGCTTTTTGGTTAAGAGCCTTAGCCGTGTTGCAGTTCATCATTGTTAATGTTTGGTTCCAGTTGGGTTGATAGGAAAATCCGTATTTTCATAAATGTCAGATAGTTTTTTCGGTTTATTCTCTTTTGCTCCTTTGTTCGATTGATTATGAGTTTCGCTTAAAAGCCATTCCTCATGCATTTTTGCTGAATCCAAAAACTCTGGATCCTCCATTGCTTCCTTGCGAAGTTTATTTACACGTTCGAGAGTATCCCAAATCATAATACTTCACCTCCACTAAGGCAGGAATATAAAGATAGCTCAACCCCATGAAACTTCAACTAACCCAATGAGATAGCGATCTCAATTTCGTAATTCACTCGCTTTAAATGAGTGGATATGGTCACCTTTAGTTGGGCTCAAATAGTGGGTCTTTCCCCATGATCTTCGAAGATCATTAGGCACAAAAAAAGCGAGCTCGATGCTCGCTTTTTGTTTATCTATCTGTTGCTCGGATTACCAGCACTAGCTCGATTAAATCACACCGAGGTTAAGCACGGTTACCAATTTTCACCTTGCCATTGGTAGCAAACCAAAGGGCTTCTGAACGACGACGACCGATTAGAATCGGGCCATCATCGTAGAACAAGAAGTTCTTCCAATGCTTCTTGAAAATCGCCCATTTGGTTTCAAGAACATTGTACTTTTCGTAACAAAAATAAACAGTTACGTCATCTTGCCAATCAATAAAGTTAAGAATCTCTTCTGGCATTTCAGGCTCATCCGCTTCCCAATGCGCCATCCAACTGATCTCTTCATTCCAGTTCGATGCTTTGCTTGGCCAGTCTTGCGAGCTCAGTCGTTCTGCGTCTGGGCTTTGAGGGCTCACGTTCTCTTTCCAGAACTGAGAAGCTCTCGCCTGTGTCATTGGCTTAATCTTTTCCAAGTCCTCTGCCGGCAGCGGCATTGACTGGTGTGTGAAAATCCATTTTCTTTGGTATTCGTCCAAAGTTGTGTATGACATCAAAATTCCTCAAATATCTTCTCAGGCTGATGGATTTACCATGCCTATCTGTTCTTTTTGATGCAGTGACGGTTTCATTTTATCTATGTCGTCACTGCCTCTAAATCTGTATTTACGCTTAATTGGTACTTACGCCTAATGACTATTGATCTCTATACAGCGCGTCTATCTTCCCAGTTTGGGTTAACTAATGCCGTCAGTATATGGTCTTCCCATTTACCGTTAATCTGTAGGTAGTCTTTAGCAAAACCTTCTCGGACAAAACCAAGATGTTCTAATACACCAGCACTGCGTTCGTTGTGAGGCATGTAGCCCGCCATTAAGCGGTGCATGTTCTGCACATCAAACATGTAGTCTTTGGCCATGCTCAAACCTCTGCGCATGTAACCGTGGCCCTGTGCACTTTGCGCCAATGAGTAACCGACATTACAAGCGTAGAACGGGAAACGCGACAAATTACTGAACGATATGGTGCCTAACATTTCATTAGAGTCAGCGTTAATCAATAAACAGTAATAGCCTAGCCCCATTTTATGAAGCTCGTTTAACTTGATCAGTCGCTGCGCCCAACTCGCTCTATCAAAGAACGCGTCTTCGCGAATCGGTTCCCAAGGTTTCAGGTACTCTCTGTTAACCTGAAAGTACTCGCTGATCATGCCAGCGTCATCGATTTCAGCCGTGCGTAAAATCAGATTACCATCATGCTTATAAATGCGCTCTGGTGTACTCAAATCTTCCATAATCTTGTTCTTATTCGATCAGTTCTTTCTGATACCGTAATCACGAAGCTTATTCGCAATTGAGGTATGAGATACATTCAAACGTTTTGCTAGCTTACGGCTGGATGGGAAAGACTGATAAAGCTTCTCTAGAATCTGAGATTCATAGTCTTTCATGATCTCATCGAGCGAGCCGTCTAAGCTCAGGTTCGCCATTCCAGCCGTCATTGTTTCAAGCTGTGGCAAGTGGAATTGCTCAACCGTTAGCGTGTCTGAATCCAACTCTGTTAGTGCGCGTAGAACCATGTTGTCTAACTGACGAATGTTGCCCGGCCATTGGTAATTACCAAGCTGGTCGACTAACTCTTGAGTCAGTTTTGGTTTTAACATACCTAACTGCTGCGCGTACTTTGCAACGAACAGTTCCAACAGTGGCGCTACGTCGTTTGAGCGTTCACGCAATGCAGGGATAGACAGAGTCAGTACATTCAAGCGGTAAAACAAATCTTCACGGAACGAACCCGAGTCGGCTAATTCAGAAAGACGGTGGCGCGTTGATGCAATAATACGAACATCAGCGTGCATCTCTTCTTCTTCACCAACACGACGGAATGAACCATCTTGTAGGAAACGCAGCAGCTTGATTTGTAGATGCGGGCTCATCTCGCCAATTTCATCTAAAAATACGGTACCGCCATTCGCTTGTTCGAAAATACCTTTATGACCTTGCTCATGGTTGAATGAACCCGGCGCATGACCAAACAATTCCGTTTCTGCTACGTCATCAGGCATCGATGCACAGCTTAGAATCAAGAATGGGAAAGACGATCGATTTGAACGGTTATGACACGCTTTCGCCAGCATCTCTTTACCCGTACCTGTATCGCCTTCAATTAATAGAGGCTGATCCAGCATAGCCAATTTCTTAGCTTGGCTGATCAAGGCTTTATGGCGATTAGAGACACCAACAAAGTGTTCAAAACCCAGGTTGTTCTGTTCTGGGATTGAATCTGGCGAGTTCATCTCTTGATTACAAGAACGAATCGTCATTACTGCGCTTGCCAGTACCGCTTCGTTGACATCACCACCAAGGTAAATCGGCAGGATCTCAATAGAGAAATCTAAGCCATCCAACACGACAACTTCACGATGGCGCGTTACATCGCCTTCGATCCAACGAGCAAAGTTAAAACTAGGAACAAACGTCGCGAGCGGTTCACCGATGACTTCATCTTCTTGTTTGTTGAAGAGGCTCAATGCGGCGTGGTTAGCCATATCGACTGAGCCTTTAAGGTCAATCGCAATCACAGGATCAGGTAGGTTTGCCAGCAGAGCAATCAGCTCTGTGTTATGCCTTTCGCTTGGCATAAATTGGATTTTACGTACATCCTTCACACCTGAAATTCGGCGAATTTCAGCCATAAGTTCACTAAAAGCATCAAAATCAATATCAGGGCAGTTTAGATAAATAATACCTTTAACATCAATTTCGATTCCTCTTAAATCAATGCTTTTTGAGGCCAAGATATCGAGCAACTCACGCGTTAAGCCGAGTCTGTCTTCACACAATACTTCAAGACGCACAAATAGTCCTATTATAGGTGTCAGGATAAGTTGACAGTAGTGTGGATTAAGCTCTGAGTTCAGTCAAGAAGAAGAGTAAACATATGTTTACTCTTCTTCTAAAACTATTGAGCTTCAAATGCTTTATTTAAGAGTGATACGCTTTATTTCAGAAAGGACGGCTTTGCGGAGGTCTGCCAGTTTTACTTTTCGTTCGTTATGCCAAGGCATAGGACGCAGCAATGTCATGGCTTTTAAGCCCAGTCTTGCAGTAAGGATACCGACACCTAGCCCCTGCCCTGCTCGAGCTGAGACTTTGCCTGCAAGATCCATCGAGACGAGATCCATACTTGCATCAATCGCGAGCTCACTTGCTCCTGCAGCGGCCATGTTGATTAACACCAGTTTAAATAGCTTAATGCGAGACCAGTAGCCAAGCTCAATGCCATACACATCAGCAAGCTTGTCTATCATGGTGAAATTTCGCCAAGCCACCAACAACATATCAGCCGCCGCCAATGGACTCACCGCGACCAAAGCCGCCGATTCGGTCGAAAACTTAGTGACGATTTGAGTCGCTACTTTGTCTTGTTGACTCACGACTAACGCATCGTACATATCCAACACTTCTGCATCACTGTGTGCAGGGTTAATGCTGTTTCGCCACTTATCGTACGAAGGAGACTCAGCGATAATGCCGCCTTGCTTGGCGATGTTTTCACAGAACGCTTTGCCCTTGCCGACACTTTGACTTTGGAGTAGCTCTTCACTCTGCTCTTGCACACTAAAGTGATCTTTAAGTGAACGCAGTTTCCACAGCTCTTTGCCTATTGCGCCTAAACCCAATGAAGCAATGGCAGCAATGAAGCCTGCCCAACCTAATGCCAGCCAGTCAGCCGATTGAATCGCGGTAATGACCGAATCAATTGCCTGCCATCCAACTAGGCCAGAGAAAGCGACCAATAAACCCGTTCCAAACCACTTCTTCTTTTTGCTCGGTCGAATCACTTGTTCCAATTGCTGCTCAGCTTCACCATCAAGATCAGCTTTCACTTGCGGTGCGACAGGGACAAATTTCTCTTGCTCTGTGAACAGTTGTTGAGCGCCTAAATCCGGGCCAACGTCACTCTTGTCTTGCTCATCAAAAGAGGTCTTCAACGGTTCATTAAAGACCTGCTTTGTTTTTAATTCACTCATTTTGATTGCCTCAATTACTTCAACTTGTCGCCAATGAGATACTCTAAAACCTTGTCGACTCTTAGATGTTGGCAAGGCTCATCGGAATGTTGCTCCATCGGTCTAAAGCTCGTGAAATCAAACTGGTTGGTTTCCCAATACTGTTTATTAGGCAACTTACGCGGCACCTCTCCCGGATACATGGTTTGAGGGACATTATCCAAAGTCACACCTTGCAACGCCGGAACATTGTCTGAACCCGACGAGATATAACCCGCGCTGGTCGCTTGAATAGACGCGATACTCATACAACTCATGTCGATGTGTTCAAACGCCGCCTGCTGCCAAGCTGGATGCACCATCTGTTGTAACAGTGACACCAAGTTCGGATGTTGATCCGGTGTCACGTGGTCAGCTTTTGTGGCTGCAAACAAGATCTTGTCGATCTTCGGCGCGAATAAACGTCTTAAGATATTGCTTCGACCGTACTTAAAGCTCTTAAGTAACTGTTCTAACGCGCCACGCATGTCCATGAAAGAGTCATAGCCCGCATTAAGTGGCTGTAAGCAATCCACTAGCACGATTTGTCTGTCGAACGTCGCGAAGTGATTCTTGTAGAACGCTTTGACGACCTTCTGTTGATACTCTTCATAACGCGCTTTAAGTACCGCATAGTTACTTGTTTTTGAGAACTTACCCTCAGGTGCGATGCACGGGAAGAATTGCAACACAGGCGCGCCTTCAAGCTCACCGGGTAATACGAATCGACCCGGTTGTACCCAATGCAGCCCGTTACTTTTACAAGTATGAAGGTACTGAGTGTAGCTATCGGCAATCGCGACCAGTTTCTTTTCGTCCGCTTCTGCTAGCAAATCGATATCACCACGCATGGCGTTCCACTGTTGCGAGTAAGTTTCTCTGTCGCCTTTCAATGCGGCAAACTGAGATTGGCTCCAGGTATCGAAGTCCATATCCAGTAACGGCAAATCAAGCAGCCATTCACCTGGATAATCGACAATATCGAGATAAAGGGTGCTGTTTTTACTCAGTAGCTTTTTCGCGCCCTTCGCAGGCTTATATTTGATTGCTAGACGAATCTCACTGACATCACGCGTTGGCACTGGCCATTCTGGTGGCTGTGCATTCAACGACTCCATCGCTTCATCATAAGAGAAGCGTGGAATCATCATGTTGTGTTGCGGGATACGCTTTGCGCCAATAATTCTTCCATCTCTCGCCGATGCAAGCAGTGGCAAGTTTTTGTGGGTAGACGTATGCAGAAGCTGATTAACCAGCGAAGTAATGAATGCTGTCTTACCCGCACGAGAGAGCCCCGTGACCGCTACTCGAATATGAGAATCCGTTCCTCTGCTTATAAAGTCACTCATTTCTTGAGTTAGGTGTTTCATTAGAACGACTCCGTGATAGTTAGGCTAGCTGGTTATGATAATAGAGAGGCAAGCCTATGTTCTTTCCCCGTTGGGATAGTTTGTATGCTTTTGCTTATGTTGATGAGTATGCAATACACATTCTTAATGCTAGATGAATAAAAGCCCCTGACTACATTCATAATCAGGGGCTTTAGAATTTTTGTACGATATCCGACGTTTAATCGTCTTCAATCAACTTGTAGATAACAAACAGTGCAATCTCTGCAATTAGCCAAAGCGCACATGTAATCGTCACGTATTTATTATCAAAGATACTGATCCCTTTCAAGATCAGGTCGTAGCCAACAAAAGCACCAATCACCACTGCCAAGATAATCTGTAGGATCTGAATAAAACGAGGCATTCCTCTCTCCTATGTTCTTATATCAAACTATGTGTTTATCACTATATCATTGATAATAAGACAAAAGTGCAGATAATGCTGCACTTTTGTCTTTAACTTTCTGTCAAAAATTGCAATTCAAACGCTGAAGTTAGCGACAATTACGATTTTTGGCGTCGGTTAATTACGCTTTCTCAGCTTCAGCAATCTTCACTTTCCACGTGTCAGGGCCGATCTGGTGTGCGTTCACGCCGTTAGAGTCAACCGCTACCGTTACAGGCATATCTTCAACTTCAAACTCGTAAATCGCTTCCATACCGAGATCTTCAAACGCAACAACGCGTGCTTTTTTAATTGCTTTCGCGACTAAATAAGCTGCACCGCCAACCGCCATTAGGTAAACCGCTTTGTGCTCTTTGATTGATTCAACCGTTGCAGGGCCACGTTCCGCTTTACCGATCATGCCCATAATGCCAGTTTCGTTCAGCATCATGTCAGTGAACTTATCCATACGTGTTGAAGTTGTTGGGCCTGCAGGACCTACCGCTTCATCACCTACAGCATCAACAGGACCCACGTAGTAAATGAACTTGCCTTTGAAATCAACGCCGGCTGGTAAGCCTTCGCCGCTTTCTAGCATGCCTTGAATACGTTTATGAGCAGCATCACGACCGGTTAAGATCTTACCTGACAGAAGAACCGTTTCGCCGGTCTTCCACTCTTGTACGTCTTCTTTAGTCACTTCATCAAGGTTAACACGACGTGTATTTGCGCCCGCTTCCCAAGTGATGTCTGGCCACTCTTCTAACTTAGGTGGCGTTAGCTCTGCTGGGCCGCTGCCATCTAGTGTGAAGTGAACGTGACGCGTTGCTGCACAGTTCGGGATTAAGCAAACTGGCTTAGATGCTGCGTGTGTTGGTGCTGTTTTGATTTTTACGTCAACCACAGTCGTTAGACCGCCAAGACCTTGTGCACCAATGCCAAGCTTGTTTACACGGTTGAAGATGTCTAAACGAAGCTCTTCTTCTGCGTTCTCAGGACCTTTCTCGATAAGCTCTTGGATATCGATGTGTTCCATCAAAGATTCTTTCGCTAGCACAGCTGCTTTCTCAGCCGTACCGCCGATGCCTATACCTAGCATACCCGGTGGACACCAGCCTGCACCCATTGTTGGCAGCGTCTTCTCTACCCATTCTGCAATATCATCAGAAGGGTTCAGCATAACCATCTTGGTTTTGTTCTCAGAACCGCCGCCCTTAGCCGCGATTTGAATTTCAACTTTGTTGCCTGGAACCATATTAATGTGGACAACCGCTGGTGTGTTGTCTTTGGTATTAATACGCTTACCTGCAGGGTCCATTAGGACAGATGCACGCAATGGGTTATCTGGGTTGTTGTAAGCTTGACGAACGCCTTCATCAACCATCTGTTGTACTGTTTGATCCGTTTCCCACCTAACATCCATACCGATGTTCACGAAACAAGTAACAATACCCGTATCCTGACAAATTGGACGATGGCCTTCCGCAGACATGCGCGAGTTGATAAGAATCTGAGCGATCGCATCTTTAGCTGCTTGGCTCTCTTCTTTCTCGTACGCTTTTTCTAGGGCTTGGACAAAGTCTAAAGGGTGATAATAAGAAATGTACTGAAGTGCGTCAGCGACACTGCTGATCACATCTTGCTTACGAATAACCGTCATTGCATGCCTCTTTATTGTTCTGGTTCCATGTGGGTTCACAGTTTGACTATATGTGCCAAATCGAATTAGGTGGTTTAGCTTTTTATTGTGTTGAGCTGTATTTAGTTGCTTTAGCAATCGCTTGCATAGCTTTAAACTAAACCACTTGGATTACTCCGTTCTAATCAAGAACCCATTTTATTTTCAATTTATGATACTCTTGCTTCCTCTCACACGCCATGCAGTGATCGAACTCTTTGTCACAAATTAAACAAATGAATAACAACGAATTTCGCTCTATCCAAATCAAGCCGCTTGAATATCAATCAACTTTAGCTAAACAGCTGTTTTCCCATATTGAAAACCTGCCGTGGGCAATGCTATTACGCTCCGCTTCAGAAAGCCACGTTGATAGTCGATACGATATTTTAGTTGCTCAACCCATCGCCACCTTCGAGACAATCGGTGCAGAAACGACCGTTAATGTTAATGAGACGTGCGAGGTTTCAGACTCTGATCCTTTCGAACTACTCGACCAATATCAGCAACAATTATTGCCTGCGACTAAAGAGCACACTCAGTTGCCATTCGTTGGCGGCGCTTTAGGCTATTTTAGCTATGATTTAGGGCGCAGAGTCGAGACACTTCCATCACTCGCAAAGCGTGATATTGAAGCACCTGACATGGCAGTTGGCTTGTATGAATGGGCTGTTATCGTTGACCACCAATTGAAAACGGCGTGTATTGTCGGTAGCAATATCGATGAACATCATGATTGGCTAATGCAGCAGATGGCTCAATCACACCTATCACATGAGCCCTTTGGGTTAACCACACCGTGGCAATCCAATATGAGCGAAGAGAGCTACGCCACTAAGTTCGATAGTGTTCAAGAGTACCTGTTATCCGGGGACTGCTATCAGATTAACTTAGCTCAGCGCTTCAATGCCCAATACCAAGGTAGTGAATGGCTGGCTTATGACAAGTTAGAACAGTACAACTCAGCGCCCTTTTCGGGTTTTATCCGTTTGGCCGACTGCGCAATCATCAGTGTTTCGCCAGAGCGTTTCTTAGAACTCAAAGACAACGTCATTGAAACCAAGCCAATCAAAGGCACACGACCTCGTTCTGAGGACCCGATGATTGATAATGCCAACGCGCAAGACCTAGCAAGCGCCGATAAAGATCAGGCGGAAAACTTGATGATCGTCGACCTACTTCGTAATGACATTGGCCGAGTAGCAAAACCGGGCACAGTGCATGTACCAAAGCTCTTCGATATTGAAAGCTTCCCTGCCGTGCACCACTTAGTGAGCACGATACGAGCGGACCTTGATGACCAATACTCTGCAACTGACCTTCTGAGAGCCTGTTTCCCTGGAGGATCGATTACTGGCGCACCAAAAGTTCGCGCGATGCAGATCATTGAAGAGTTAGAACCGCATCGACGTTCAGCGTACTGCGGCAGTATTGGCTACATCAGCCGAAATGGCAGAATGGATACCAGTATTACCATTCGTACATTAGTCGCCGAGAACAACACGCTTTATGCTTGGGCTGGCGGTGGCGTGGTATTTGATAGTGATTGTGCTTCTGAATACCAAGAAACACTGGATAAGCTGAGTCGAATTCTACCGGTACTTGAAGATTGCTAAACCTAGTGTCATTAACTGCGAGTTCCGTAGCTTAACAACGGCTAGCAAAAGTTCGATATAAAAAGAAACCGAAGGATCGTAAGATCACTTCGGTTTTTTAGTCTGTAAGTTAGAGTACATAACTCACAACGCTTTATTCGCGTGTTTAAGCGACCTTCACCGCAGAGACACCCCACTTCTTAAGCATCTCTTTCAGATCATTGGCGGTGTAAGGTTTACTCAAAATGTCATCCATCCCACACTGAATACAACGTTCGCGTTCTTCAAGTGTCGTTCCGGCGGTCAGAGCCACAATAGATTTAACGTAACCCTTCTCTCTTAGCTTCTCTGTTGCTTCAAACCCGTCCATAACAGGCATTCTGCAATCCATGAATACAATATCGTATTCATTGTCTGACGCGAGTTCAAACCCTTCGACACCATTGCTTGCGATAGCAGGTTCAATCTCATGTTTACGAAGCATTTGCTGGATGATGATCTGGTTCATCTTAATATCATCAACCACCAGCACTTTAAGTAGTGACAATTTCGCTTCAGACTCAAAGCCCTTGGCGACACTATCACTCTCTGCCGGAACATCGACAACTTGAAGAGGAATCGAGATGGTAAAGGTCGTGCCTGAGCCAACAACACTGGTCACCCCAATATCGCCATTCATCAGAGCCACCAGTTTGCGACAAATCGCTAAGCCAAGCCCGGTGCCCTCATAGTTTCGGCTACTTGAGTTATCTGCCTGTGTAAAAGGTTCAAATAGCGTCTTATGTGCTGATTCAGCAATTCCGACTCCGGTATCTTCTACAGAGAAAACAAATTGGTTTTTGTCCCACTCAATATCAACATTCACATGCCCCTCTTCTGTAAATTTGATCGCATTACCGATTAAGTTTACAAACAGTTGCGTGATACGTTCTAAATCGCCTTGGAAATGAGAAGGTACGTTAGATGCGACACTGATATTAAATTCGATCTGCTTCTCAATCGCGCGATTGACGAAGATACTTTCAATCGTATTTCTCAAATCATGCAACGCAAATTTCTTAGGAATAAGATCCAACATCCCTGCATTGATTTTACTGAAATCAAGCAAGTCATTAATGATGGTTCTGAGAAACTCTCCAGATTGGCTCAGGTTATTCACTATTTCACGCTGAGAACTGCTGAGTTCGGTATCGCTGATCAATTCTGCACTACCTAACAAACCATTGAGCGGAGTTCTTAGCTCATGGTTAATCATGGCCACAAAGTCGCGCGTTGCCCTCTCGGATTCTTCCGCTCGTTTACGTGACTCAACATTTCGATTGATAGCAAGCTGATGAGTTAGTGCACTGCAGATAAGATCGGTCACTAACAACAGTTGGCTTTGAATGAATTCATAGTCTTGGTCTAACAATCTGACCTTCACGATTAACGCGCCAACTATGACCTTTTCGACCTCTAATGGCACCGTTAGCAGGTTGCCTTGCCAATGAGGTTCTTGAATGTATTGCTCTATCACCTCGACGGCTTCGTCACCATAGTCGTAGGTGTGTAACTGCGGGATCAGCTTGGGAGGCAAAATCAAACGACTGGCTTCGATCAAGTAACTGTTGGTCACATTCATCGTCAATTGTGACAACATGACGTCATCGAGATCATTTCTAAGGAACGCGCGCCCGAAATCAATCAACAGGTTGTCGATTTGTTCTTGGAATTCAATGCGGCGTATATTCGCGTTGGAGCGTTTTTCTAACTGACGCAAAGCAAGCTCAAGCTGTTGGTTAGCCTCGAACAGTTCGAGGCTCTTCTGTTCCAACAATCCTTCAGCCGCTTTCCTTGCCGCGATTTGACGCTTAAGCTTCTTCTCTAGGGCAGATGCCAGATCCATATTACTTTTCTACTTTGAGATTAAACCTAACCACGCTTTGGTCATCATTTTGTGGCGTCATCTCCACCGCGATAGATTCACCGTGGTATTCAGCACATCCTTCAATAAGCCCTAAGCAAACATGAGACATACACCTTGCGCTTTTGTAGTCAAAAACAAGTTGTGCTTCGGTCGTGGTGATAAAACTGAATTCAGGTGGCTCAGCATCTGGATAGAGCTTCTTCACTTCAACATGAATGTAACGCTCTACGTGCTGAATAAATTGAAAGGTGGTATTGCTGTGAGCAAGGCTCGCTTTATTCGGTAATGAGGCCAGTAAGTTCTTAAATACAGACTGCCCAAACACGCGTTGCAAGCTTGCCGCATCAATATCGGTTTTCTTACTCAAGTTGATAATCAACCTGACAAGGTCTTTGTGGTCGTAACTGCCGACCGACGTATAGATTCCTTCATCTTCTGACATTTCTAGAACTTCTTCCAAAAGCTCTAGCCCAAACTTGTCTTCAACAAGCTCTAAAAATTCGGTGAATATGATTCCTTTCATCTCATACCTTTTCTTCTATTTCTTTTTAGAATGGTCCACTAAGTTATTGTTATCAAATTCTTAAACAAAAAATCTACGTTTCGTCACCCAATTTTATGACATGGGTAACGCTTACTCGCCTGTATGCACATATTGAATATAGCAAAAATCGTCATTTTGAGGAGATTCATCGGTAAACAGCCTCTCATGACGCCCAATTGATAACTAAAAGAGGGAAAGTGAATGAAGAAAAACTCGATATTGGTAATCAACCCACGGTTATGTCTATACTTAAAATCATAATAATCAATATATTGGCTTGATATGAATAAAGAAAACTTCCTTCAGCAATTCCAACTTAACCCTACCGTTGGCTATCATCCTGAGTCAGTAGAGCGTGTTTCGCACATCAGTGGCGAGCAATTACGTAAAGCGGCAGTGGTGGTAGGTTTAGTTGAAAGAGAAGATGGTTTACATGTCATTTTTACTAAAAGAGCGGCTCATTTAAAGCATCACCCCGGCCAAGTCAGCTTTCCTGGTGGTAAACACGAACTTTCTGACCCTTCTATGCAATTCACTGCACTCAGAGAGCTCCATGAGGAGGTGGGAATTCGATCGGATCAAGTTAAAATTATTGGGCAATTACCAGCATTGAGTACTATTAGTAAATTTTCTGTGACGCCGATTATTGCCATGGTCGATCCTGACTATGAAGCCATCATTGATGAGAACGAAGTTGCCTCAATTTTTGAGGTACCCGCTACCTATGTTTTAGACCAAGCCAAGTTACACAGCCACACTGTTAACTTTAAACAAATCAAGCATCGGGTTTTTGCGATGCCTTTCCAAGAGCACCTAATTTGGGGCGTTACGGCGCAAATTATCCAATCGCTGCAGCAACACGTAGTGCAACGAATCACATAGCAACTACGTTTTGTTTAATCTCTGTTAACAAAATCCAGACTTTCTATGGAACAGATTTATTAATGCAATTTTACGCAAACGTTTCCCTGGTATAAATCTATACAACCCCGCCTTTCGCATAAATAAAACTAATACCAGGCATAAACATAAATCACATGTAGCACGCTATTTTCGTGATCAAAAATTCGTTTTTCGCATATCATGTGACACGCCGTTTCATTACATGATTTAGATCTATTTTTTGCAGAAGAAAATTCTGCAGAATTAGCCCCGACTTATTTCCTGTTCCCAAAAAATGAGTAATTTAACATGAACACAACAACTTCTTCGGCAAATGCCGTTAAAGATTCAAGCAAGTTTAACTATAAAGATTTTACCTGGTGTTTATCACTATTCGGTACAGCAGTTGGTGCTGGCGTACTATTCCTTCCTATCAAAGCTGGTGCGGGTGGTTTTTGGCCATTAGTTATCCTAGCTCTAATTGCGGCACCAATGACTTGGTTCGCACACAAATCTCTAGCTCGTTTCGTACTGTCTGCTAAAAACCCTGAAGCTGATATTACAGACACAGTTGAAGAGCACTTCGGTAAGACTGGCGCAAACATTATTACTTTTGCTTACTTCTTCGCTATCTACCCGATCGTTCTTATCTACGGTGTTGGTATCACAAACACAGTTGATTCTTTCCTAGTAAACCAAATGGGTATGGAATCTATTCCACGTCCTCTTCTTTCTGGTGCACTTATCCTTGCTATGACAGCAGGTGTTGTATTCGGTAAAGAGCTGATGCTTAAAGCAACTTCAGCAATGGTTTACCCACTAGTATTCATCCTACTAGCGCTATCTTTTTACCTAGTTCCTGATTGGAACACTTCAATGATGGACGTAAGCCCAGAATGGTCAACAATGCCTTCTATTATCTGGCTTGCTATTCCAATCATCGTGTTCTCTTTCAACCACAGCCCAATCATTTCACAGTTCTCTAAAGAGCAACGTCGTGTATACGGTGATGACGCAGTTAAGAAAACTGACGCGATCACTGGCGGCGCAGCAATGATGCTGATGGGTTTTGTAATGTTCTTCGTATTCTCTGTAGTTCTTTCTCTATCTCCAGAGCAACTAGCAACAGCACAAGCACAGAACATCTCTGTTCTTTCTTACCTAGCAAACGTACATGAGTCTCCACTTATCTCTTACATGGGTCCTCTAGTAGCGTTCGCAGCGATTACTTCTAGCTACTTCGGTCACTTCCTAGGTGCTCACGAAGGTCTTGTTGGTCTAATCAAGTCTCGCTCAGGTTCTTCAATCTCTAAGATTGAAAAAGCATCTCTAGCGTTCATCGTTGTTACAACTTGGATTGTTGCGGTAGTTAACCCAAGTATCCTAGGTATGATTGAAACAATGGGTGCTCCAATGATTGCAGCTATCCTGTTCCTAATGCCTGTGTTCGCGATGCAGAAAGTACCAGCTATGGCTAAGTACAAAACTTCAGCACCTGTGCAAATCTTTACAGCTTTATGTGGTCTAGCGGCTATTAGTTCTGTAATCTACGGCGCTCTTTAATCTCAAGCCCTTTTTATAAGATGGCATCCATCTTATATCGCGAGATTAGACAAAAAATATAATGATAATAAATGAGCCTCCCTACTCCCCTTGGGAGGCTCTCTTTTTGAGGCTCTCTTTTTGAGGTAATCGCTATGATTAGTGTATTTGATATCTATAAAATCGGTGTTGGTCCATCGAGCTCACACACAGTTGGACCAATGAAAGCGGGTAAAGAATTTATTGATGACCTACGTTCAATGGGAAAATTGCGCGACATCACTAAAATCACCGTGGACGTATATGGATCACTATCACTGACAGGGAAAGGTCACCACACAGATATCGCAATCATCATGGGTCTTGCTGGCAATACTCCTGAGCGTGTTGATATCGATTCTATTGCTGGCTTCATTGCTCGCGTAGAAGAAACTGAGCGCCTTCCTGTTGGCATGCACTGTCATACAGTATCGTTCCCACGCGATGGCGGTATGAACTTCCACACTAGCAACCTTTCTCTACACGAGAACGGCATGAGCATTCATGCATGGGTTGGTGACGAAGTTGCATACTCAAAAACGTACTACTCAATTGGTGGCGGTTTCATCGTTGACGAAGAGAACTTCGGCAAAGAAGAAGAAAACCCAATCAAAGCACCTTACGAATTCACAACAGCTGAAGAGCTGGTTAATCAGTGCAAAGAAAGCGGTCTTTCTATCAGTACACTGGTTATGAAAAACCAAGCAGCGTTCCACTCAGACGAAGAGTCTCGCACTTACTTCGCTAACATCTGGAAAACTATGCGTGAGTGTATGGATCGCGGTATGAATACTGAAGGTATCCTGCCTGGTCCACTACGTGTTCCTCGCCGTGCAGCAGCACTTCGCCAACAGCTAATGACTTCAGAAAAAACAACCAATGATCCAATGTCGGTTGTTGACTGGGTAAACATGTTTGCTTTCGCAGTAAACGAAGAAAATGCAGCTGGCGGCCGTGTAGTAACGGCACCAACAAACGGCGCATGTGGCATCATCCCTGCTGTATTGGCTTACTACGATAAGTTCATCCAAACAGTGACAGAGAAAGATTACATCCGTTACTTCGCAGCTTCTGGCGCGATCGGTGGTCTTTACAAGCGTAACGCTTCAATCTCTGGTGCTGAAGTTGGCTGTCAGGGTGAAGTTGGTGTGGCATGCTCTATGGCTGCTGCTGGTCTTGCTGAGCTTATGGGTGGTAGCCCTGAGCAAGTATGTATGGCTGCAGAAATCGGCATGGAGCACAACCTAGGTCTAACATGTGACCCAGTTGCTGGCCAAGTACAAGTACCATGTATCGAGCGTAACGGTATTGCTGCAGTTAAAGCAATCAACTCGACTCGTATGGCGCTTCGTCGCTCTTCTGCTCCTACTGTTTCTCTAGATAAAGTTATCGAAACAATGCTAGAAACAGGTAAAGACATGAACGCTAAATACCGTGAGACATCTCAAGGTGGTTTGGCTGTTAAGGTTGTTTGTTAATCATTCTGAATTAATAAACCGATAATAAAAAAGGAACGCCGCGGCGTTCCTTTTTTGTATCTGAAGCTTTTGGAGCTAAAGCTTGGTGACTGATTGATTCAACCGACCAAATTGTTTTGTTAAATCACTTGCGAGATAAGCAGGAAACAACCAAACAGCAGTGAGAACAACATCATTGCGCTGCCACCTTCTGCTCGGTATCGGTCATCAGCAACTTTCATGAAGCGCTGCTTGTGAACCATAACCAGAGGAACAAACACCGCTAGGAACACCAAGATGATGCCTGCGTAATTCAGCACTTGTAGGAACTTGTCTGCAGCAAGCAATGAACCCGCCAACGGCAAGATAAAGCTAATGCAGTACGTTACCGCTGTATTTTGGTTGAACATGTCTTTGTTCTGGTTGAACAACGCCATTGCTACGCCAAAGAAAGAAGTCAACAACGCCAAGCCAGTGAAGGTAGACAAGACGTTACCCACCCAAGGAGACTGAGCCTCAAACGCCGCCATCAAATCTGATACGTTCTCAAAGCTACGGAATTGATCTTCACTCAAGTTGCCCACTACCGCAAACAACCAACACAAGTAACACACTAATGGGATCAGAGAACCGATGATCACCATGTTACGCAGCTGTTTGTCTGTCGCTTCGTGGTTGTAAGAAACCAAGGTTGGAATCACCACCATAAAGCCAAAGCTCGTAAACAGGATGGCACTGGTTTTGATTAGGTCAACGTGGTCATGGCTGGTTACCTGCATCAAGTTTTCTTGAGTCATGCTCGGCGCTAAGAAGGCCATGGTTGCAAACAAACTAGCAAGCATCACGAAGAACAATGCTCGATTGAGCTTATCAATCACACCAGTACCACTTGCGACTACTGCGCCAGCAAGCAAGGTAAACACGGTTTGGCTGGTAGTCGCGGTAATTTCGACGCCAAAGTTAGACAGTAACTTACTCAGCAAGTCACCTGCGCCCAGAATGTAAGCCATTAATAGGCAAATCAACAACGCGTATAGCAAGCCGTTGGTAAGCAACTGACCTTGTTTACCCAAGGTTTTTCGGGCAATAGAGTTTAATCCTAGACCGCCACCCGCTTTGATGGTCGCTTCTAGAAGTAGTAATGCTGCGTAAGTCGTACCGAAACAGATCAGTACCATAAGCAGTGTGCCGTAAAGCAATCCGAATTGAGCTAATACCATTGGGATCGCAAGCATACCAGCACCGAGAGCGGTACCAGCGATAATTAGGGAGCTACCCATCATTTTAATATTCATTGTTTTTAACTTATTTGTTTAGTTTTTATAGATGTGAGTCTTCGTTCATCGAGCGGATGACAAAGGAGTTCAGATAGAAATAAAGTTATAAAACGAATAACAATAGGAGCGATAAGCGGTAAAGAAGCGTGCAGAGACGTTGTCGAACAGGGCGTTCAAAGGGGAGCTTGTCTTAAAAGAGGTAAAACGAGAAGCGTGAGTAAGCATTAACTGATGTGGTGAACCTTCCGTAGGTTCAATAATCGGTGATGTAATCTTGAATTTCATGTATGTGTCCAATAAGTCACATTCCATAGTATTTGAAGCAGCGTATCCGTTGCTGCCCTACCTCTATCATAGAGGTCTTTTCATCTTATCGAATGAGCCTCGAAACACAACGCTATAACCACAATTTTTGCTATTAAATTGAACAAAACAACCATTTGGATATAAATTGACCACTAAGTCGTCTAAAACAATAGTCTTTATTGATAAAAGACAAGCGGACAAATACATCGAGCTAATTAACAACCTAGGCTTTTCTAATTATCAGCACAATCAAAACTCGATGCTGCACTTCAATTTTCCCAAAACAACAGTCTGTTTTAAGAACAGCGAGGAGCTTGAAGCGCGTTCCATTTCAACATCAGACACGACACAAACTCGCTACATCACAGAAACATAACCACAACCGGAGTATGGTCACACAATTCGTTATACCCCATAGGTGGTAGGGATTCTTACTAGTACAGTATTTGCGTCATTATAATTAATAAAAACAAACACCTTATGCGCTCAACAATCACCTTCAAAATCCTAGTAGCCCTCGCCATCGTGTTCACCTTTTTGCTGGCAATATCGACCTATTTCCAATATTCGCAACAAAAGCAACTTGTAAACTCAGTGTTAAGTGAGCAGCTTCACGACAAAGCAAGTAACTACTTCGATAGCCTCAATATGATGATGCTCACCGGCACCATGGCACAAAAAGAGACCCTTCGTCAGAAAGCACTGGCTCAAGAAGGCATTGAAGACGTTCGTGTTTTACGCGCCGACGCTGTCAGCAAGTTATATGGCCCAGGTAATGACAACCAAACACCGGTTGACGATATTGATAAACGAGCGCTAGCGGGCGAAACCGTTATCGAACCTTTTTCTGCTGATTGGGGCAAAGGCTTGGTTATTGCTCTGCCAATGAAGTCGAGTGAAGATTACCGAGGAACCAATTGTGTCGCCTGTCATATGGCACCAGAAGGTGAAGTCTTGGGTGCGATTCGTCTCGAATATAACCTTAACCATGTTAACTCGCTGATTAACACTCAAACCATGGCTGCTATTGGCATTATGGCAGTGATCTCGTTTGCCGGATTTGTCCTTACGATGGGATTAATTCGTAAGATTATCGTGCGCCCGCTGCAACAGACTTCTCGCTTTATGACCCAAGTCAGCAACGATAAAAACCTATCCACTCGCCTGCCGGAACAAAGCAAGGATGAGATTGGCACGCTGGCTAACTCCATCAACTCGTTCATGGGAACCGTATCTGACAGCTTAGAAAAGGTACAAAGCACCTCGCACAAGTTAAATGCGTCTGCCAACCAACTGACTAGTGTCGCGCAAATTACCGAGCAAGCCGCCAGTGACCAGCAAAGCGAAACCGCCGAAGTGCAACATAATGTCGAAGGAATACAGGCACAGCAAGTCAATGTAGAACAAGCGACTTTAACGGCTTCAGAGCTTATTAATCACACCGCTGATGTGGCGTGTAAGAGTGCCAACCAAGCACACGAAGCAAGCAGTGAGATAAAAAACCTCGTTAGCAGCATAGAAGAAGTGAAACACAAAATACTGACACTCAATGAGCAAACCGGAGAGGTCTCTTCAATATTGAGTGTGATTCGTGGCATTGCTGACCAAACCAATCTTCTGGCCTTGAATGCAGCAATTGAAGCGGCACGTGCGGGAGAACAAGGTCGTGGGTTTGCGGTGGTGGCTGATGAAGTTCGCCATCTTGCATCACGAACCGCTGAAGCAACAGGCAGTATTGAGTCAATCATTCATCAGTTCCAGCAAGGCAGCGAAGAGTCGCTGACTTCTGCCGATCGCGTTTGCGAACAAGCCCATCAAAGCTCAACCGATATCGACGCACTTTCAATTGAAATGAATGGTGTGGTCGAAGAGATGAAACAGGTGCTGGCTCACGCACAGAATATTCAGCAGCAAACGCAATCCACCACACAAGCGACTCAAGATGTTCAACAAAAGGTTGAAACCATCACCTCTCACGCCAACAACACGTCGCAATCTGCGGCTGAAACTCGCGACATCAGCAATGACTTAGAAGAGCTGTCTGATCACCTTGAGTCACTGATTAATCAGTTTACTTTGTCGAGTACAAAGAAGAAGTCATAGATCGCCAACAAAAAAGCGCTCAACAATGAGCGCTTTAACTTCATAACAATGTCTAGTTCAGGCTTTCAGGCTTTAAAAGTGCCTTAAACCAAGATTAGTGCGTAATGGAAACCGCGGTTAAGTCTTTATGCTTGTGATACATCGCGTGTTTGACTATCAGATTCGCACTCACGCTATCCATTCCTGACACTTCAACGTAAGCCCCTTTTTTACGGAACTTGAACACAACCTTATCAAGCGCCTCGACCGAGGTATTATCTAAGAATGACGCATCCGATATATCGATGTTCACTAAAGAGGTCGCGTTGTCATAATCAAATAAGTCGACAAACGCATCTGACGAAGCAAAGAAGACATGGCCTTTTACTCGGTGAATGGTGTGCATTTCGTTTGTCACGACTTCATCGGATATAAACACCATGGATTTGCTGGCATGTGCATAAAACAGAGCCGACAGCACCACGCCAACCGCAACACCTATTGCTAAATTATGAGTAAACACCACCACCGCCACGGTTGCTAGCATGGTTACATTGGTTGGCAGTGTGTGATCTTTAAGCTCAACAATGGAACGCCATGAGAATGTGCCGATAGAAACCATGATCATCACAGACACTAAAGCCGCCATCGGTATAAGCTTCAACCAATCAGAAACAAACACCACCATTAGCAACAAAACAACCCCGGCGATCATGCTGGATAATCGGGTTAAGCCGCCTGATTTGATGTTGATGACCGACTGACCGATCATTGCACAGCCCGCCATTCCACCAAATAATGAAGCAACGATGTTCGCAACGCCCTGCCCTTTACACTCATTGTTTTTATTGCTTTCAGTATCAGTCAGGTCATCGACTATGGTCGCTGTCATCAAGGATTCCAACAAGCCAACCAGAGACAGAGCAATCGAATATGGCAGGATGGTTGCAAGCGTCTCAAACGTGAATGGAATATTAGGAATCAAGAACACAGGCAGTGAATCGGGAAGCTTGCCCATATCGCCAATCGTTCTCACATCTAAGCCGAAGAGCAAACTAATGATTGTCAGAGCAACAATCGCGACCAGTGGGGAAGGTATTGCACGACCAAACTTGGGAAAATAAGGAAGCAGATAAATGATCGCCAAACCCAAAGCGACTAACACGTAAACGCTTGACGGGAAGTTGATTAATTCAGGAAGTTGAGCCATGAAAATTAGAATGGCGAGCGCGTTAACAAATCCAGTAATCACCGATTTGGAAACGAAATTCATCAGGTTACCAAGCTTGAGATACCCAGCTGCGATCTGAATGACGCCAGCTAGGAATGAAGCGGCGAGTAGATATTCTAATCCGTGCTCTCTCACTAAAGTGACCATTAGTAGCGCCATAGCGCCTGTTGCACCGGAAATCATTCCCGGACGACTGCCAACCAAAGCAGTGACGACACAAATACAGAACGAGGCATAGAGCCCTACTTTATGGTCAACGCCTGCAATAATTGAAAATGCGATGGCTTCAGGGATCAATGCGAGTGCAACCACAATCCCAGATAATGAATCTCCTTTAACGTTTGATAACCAGTGTTTTTTTAAATAATTAAGCATGTAATTCTCTTTTACTTGTACAGCCAGTCCTGCCTTGTTGAGACATAATTTGATCGACTGTTTTTCTTGAATGAGCGAGCGCTCGAAAAGTGCGGGTGTAGAGAGAATGCAGGGGTTAAGGCGGCGTAATTAACACGTAGATATTAAACTCCTCTTGTTGCTTTAGTGGGAAATTAAGAAGGTGATCAAGTCCAAAATGACTGAATCCGCGCCAATGTAGAGTGAGTCTCAACACAATCACACTCCCATTATTGAAAACAAAGGTTTCGATTACGCCATGCTCGTTCAGCAGCTCACATAGGGTGAAAGGTAAGGCTGACGCTAAGATCGAACAAAAAACACACCCTCAAACCTATTTATCGTCAGTAGACACAATATTTCTTTCACCAAGCAAGAATAAAGGTTGAAGCTGTCGGTATGACAGGTAATATGTTCAATCGATTTAAAAAGTTTATACAACTTAATGTTTCGGCTAATTATTGTGCAAATGTATATTTATTTGCAGCAATGCCAGAGACTTTGAGTTGAATTTGTCCCTCAATGGAGAATGAAATCAACATGACTTACGCGCCTGTAACAGACGTACTTGGCGGCAAGCTAGCGGTAGACAGTGAAGTAACTGTTCGCGGCTGGATCCGTTCACGTCGTGATTCCAAAGCTGGAATCTCTTTCCTTGCCATTTATGACGGCTCTTGTTTCGACCCGATTCAGGCCGTGGTTCCTAATAATCTTAATAATTACGAAAACGAAGTATTAAAGCTAACAACTGGCTGCTCTGTTGAAGTAACGGGTAAGATTGTTGAGTCTCCTGCGAAAGGTCAAGACTTCGAACTAGCAGCAACTGACGTTAAAGTTGTAGGCTGGGTTGAAGACGCTGACACTTACCCAATGGCTAAGACGCGTCACTCTATCGAGTACCTTCGTGAAGTTGCTCACCTACGTCCACGTACAAACGTGATTGGCGCAGTAGCACGTGTACGTAACTGTCTATCTCAAGCGATTCACCGTTTCTACCACGAGCAAGGTTTCTTCTGGACTTCTGCTCCGCTTATTACTGCATCTGATGCAGAAGGCGCTGGTGAAATGTTCCGTGTTTCTACGCTAGACATGGAAAACCTACCACGCACTGAAAAAGGCGACGTAGATTTCAACGAAGATTTTTTCGGTAAAGAGACGTTCCTAACAGTATCTGGCCAACTTAATGCTGAAGCTTATGCTTGTGCACTAAGCAAGGTTTACACGTTCGGTCCTACGTTCCGTGCTGAAAACTCAAACACAAGCCGCCACCTAGCTGAGTTCTGGATGGTTGAGCCTGAAGTTGCGTTTGCAGACCTTAACGATGTAGCGAAACTGGCTGAAGACATGCTTAAGTACGTTTTCGCTGCTGTTCTTGAAGAGCGCCGCGACGACCTTGAGTTCTTCGCTTCTCGCATCGACAAGCAAGCAATTACTCGTCTAGAGCAATTCGTAGACGCTGATTTCGCACAAGTTGACTACACTGACGCAATCCAAATCCTACTAGACTCTGGTAAGAAATTTGAGTTTGACGTTGAGTGGGGCATCGACATGTCTTCTGAGCATGAGCGTTACCTAGCTGAAGAGCACTTCAAAGCACCTGTTATTGTTAAGAACTACCCGAAAGACATCAAAGCTTTCTACATGCGCTTAAACGACGACGGCAAAACAGTTGCAGCAATGGACGTACTTGCACCAGGCATCGGTGAAATCATCGGTGGTGCACAACGTGAAGAGCGTCTAGACATTCTAGACGAGCGTATGATTGCTATGGGTATCGACCCTGAGCACATGAGCTGGTACCGCGACCTACGTAAATACGGTACAGTGCCACACGCTGGTTTCGGTCTTGGTTTCGAGCGTCTAGTATCTTACGTAACAGGTATGGGTAACGTTCGTGACGTGATTCCATTCCCACGTACACCACGCTCTGCAAACTTCTAATTCGAAACCTATTCGATATTAAAAGTTAAGAACAAACAAAAACCTCCGCACTTGCGGAGGTTTTTTTATGTTCGGAATAAAACGAGTCCAGATGCTTCTGCGTGCCACTATCTGAGACTCATTATTTCAAAAGCTAATCCACATCTTGGTCGATAGCGTATTTTATTGCAAGACCGCAAATTGCCATCATAACGAATGGGATCGCGGCAGTGGTGTATTCCGCCCACGCCATATCAGCGAATGCTTTTGCCAGCAGTACGTGGCCGAGAATAAGCAGAAGCGCACACACAATAGCGACAATAATCAGCTTAACTTCATTTCCCATAGTCATTTTCAACATAACGGTATCTCCAATATTTGGTCTACCGTTATTGAATCACAACTCTTTGGTCAATTAGGCGTACAGTTACCCCACAAACAACCCGTACAGTTGGAATGATTGTCTTTTTTATGAGGGACTTAAGGTTTTACGAGTGCGTAAGTTGATGTGCCAGTTTGCCAAGCCAGATGAGCGCCTGTTCTTTCTCTTCTGTCAGTTCATAAGAGAAGTTCAATCGTATCGCGTTATCCACTCTGCCATGCTCACTAAACAGATCGCCAGATGCAACGCTAATACCTTGTTCGATAGCCAGTTGATGAAACTGTTGGCTGTCGAATTTTTCAGAAAAGCGAATCCATATCAAGTAACCACCAGCCGGCTCTTCAATCTCTATTGAATGCGGAAAGTACTGCTTAATGACATCGATAAATCGCTCTTTCCTGACGACAAGGTTTTTACGCAGTTTACGAAGGTGATTGTCGTAGCTTTCATGCGTTAAGAAATGAGCGACACCAAGTTGAACAGGAGCGCTACTCGATAACGTAGAAAGAAGCTGTAACTTTTGAATCGCGTCGTTAAAACGCGTGTTCACAACCCACCCTACTCGATAACCAGGACACAAACTTTTTGAATACGACCCACAAAGCAAGACGGAATCGGTCTTATCGAAGGCCTTTAGTGGCTTCGGCTTATGCCCTTCGTAATAAAGATCGCCATACACGTCATCTTCAATAATGTAGGTTCCATGCTGTTCTGCAATCTCTACCACATGGCGCTTTGCCTGTTCCGACAAACTGGTTCCCGTTGGGTTTTGAAAAGTCGTCATCAGCCAACACGCTTTAACATCTTGGTTTTGTAGCGCGTTTTCAAACTGCTCTATATTCAACCCATTGATTGGGCAAACGTCCACTTCGATCGGGTTAAGCCCGAGCCTCTCGACAGCCTGCAGAGCACCATAGAATGCGGGAGACTCAATCACGACGTTATCACCCGACTTGGTGACCGTTTGCAGGCTCAAGTTGAGCGCCTCCATAGCACCCGACGTAATCACGATGTCTTGATGATTAACCGTGATCCCTTGCTGCAGATAACGCTGTGCGATTTGCCTTCTCAAGGACTCACTGCCCGGTGGTAAATTATTTATCACACTCGCGCCAGTCATCTTCCTACCCGCGCTGGCAAGGTTTCGAGTCAAGGTAGGTAACGGGAAAAGGTCGGGATCTGGGAATGCAGAGCCGAAAGGAATCACACCTTCGGCTGAACTCGACTTCAAGAAATCAAATAAGCGGTCATTAATGGCTTTCTTTTCACTAACGAGTGGCTGTGCGTAGTCAACGCCGTCCAGCCTTGGCGCTACAAAGTAGCCCGACTGAGGTTTAGCGATGATCCACCCTTCGCTTTCTAGCAACTGGTATGCTTGTAAGACAGTACTATTGCTGACGTTGTAATTTCGACAACTCATGCGTACCGAAGGGATCTTCTCTCCGGATCGCCACGTATTGTTGGCTATCTAAGTTCGAATATCCTTTGCAAGCTCTTCATAACGCGCCATCTAATTGTACTACCTAGAGAAATTCTGTGAGCCGGTGATTTTATCACTTACGCCAACAACTATTGCTGCTATCCATATGATCGCACCTAATTTCCACAATAGTGTGAATTGGTTCACAGATAACTTTGTAAGCTTTGCTAAGTTTGTACCCAAGGTAGGAGCTAAGTTGGCTTTCTACCTCAATAATTTGATGTAACCCAAAAACATGCGAGATAACAATGAAAAAAATAGAAGCAGACCAATTAAGTTATAAAGGAGAGTCAAACGGTGTTCACAGTTGGACAACACCGAGCGGTCAGCCATATTACTGGCACCCAGATTGGCTCCATATTGCTGAAGATGCGACAGGCTCACATCCAAAGCAAAAGATCGATGTCGAACAAGACCAAGCACCAACGGAAAAACACGCGGTGTCTGCTATTCTGAAACACATCAACCAATGGGCTGCAGACAAACTAGCGTCTCACCCTGAGATTGAAACCGGCTCAATCGAAGCTGAAATCAATCTCAAAAAGTAACGGGTTAAAGTAGATAGCGAACTCAATCACGCGCGATTCTAACCCAATACACAGACTGAATAGCCTCGAACCTCGACCGAGGCTATTCAAGTATCTTCATAAAAATGCTGCAATAACCCCCACCTAGCTAACAAATCTCTAACACAAACCAGTTTCTTGTATCAATCCACGAAAGCTATCGATAGAATTTCCGGTCTTATTCACGTCAGTTATGCTAATCATTCGCAATTCTAAAGTCGTGAATCAATGAATGCGTAAATCTAATAAGAATGAGAACAAAGGCTTACCGATGGATACTTCAAATTACAATCAATCGCTAACGACTAAGTTATACGTCATTGCTGGCGTGCTGTTTGGCACCTATGGCAGTCGGGTGTGCCCTATGCTCGATAGCTTAACGACGTTAGAGATTTTCACACAAGTCAGTATTGTGTTTATCTTATTATGGCTCGCACGTCGTTACCCATTGGCGCAACATACCTTGGTCAAGCAAGGCCGATTCACGCAACTCGATACCCTGCTATTTTTTGCTGCAAGTGTGCCTTTCGCGCTCTACTACAACTTAAGCTATGAATTCACCATAGATAGTAATTTGAAGGTGCTGTTTGGCATGAGTCTATTCGGCTTCTTTACCGGAACCATTCTTCAATTGAATGCCAAGCTCAGCCAAATGGATAAAATGGAGACGACTGGACAATTCGACTTCCAACTGGTTGGTGAAAGAAGTTCACTGGTCAAGCAGATGATAGGCTTGGTTATCGTGCTTCTGGTAACACTGACGACTATGTTGACGATGATTGCCGTTAAAGACATCTTCTGGCTAGAACACAACCCTGACCGCTTATTGGATGGCACCGGCAAGATCAGCGTGATCAAAGAGTTTATTTATTTGGCTGTGGTACTGGGTGGCTACGCGATAACCATCATGACGCTTTGGAGTAAGCTAATTAAGCGTATTCTCCTAAGCCAAGAGCACGCATTAAACAAAGTCACCAATGGTGAGCAAGGCGTTCGCTTACCTATTTTCGGCTACAACGAGCTTGGATCAATGGCATCTATGACCAATACCATGCTTGATAGCCTTGAAACCGCGCAAAACGAAGTGAAAACCACACGTGACGTGGCCATTGTGAGCTTATCGGCATTGGCTGAATCTCGAGACAATGAAACGGGCGCACATATCCTAAGAACTCAAGAGTACGTCAAGGTACTCGCACAAGAGCTCAGCAAATCAGAAACCCACTCAAGCTTGTTGACTCCAAACTACATCGAGTTGCTCTACAAATCTGCGCCTTTGCACGACGTGGGCAAAGTAGGTGTTCCTGATAGTGTGTTATTGAAGCCGGGCAAATTGACGGACGAAGAGTTTGAGATAATGAAAGGTCACCCCGCGATTGGGGCTGAAGCGTTATCTATTGCAGAAAAGCAGTTGGGAAGTAGCTCTTTCTTAAGAGTCGCAAAGGAGATATCTCTGACTCACCACGAGAAATGGAATGGCAGTGGTTATCCTAATCAGTTGTCTGGTGAAGATATCCCGTTATCTGGCCGTTTAATGGCATTAGCTGATGTTTATGATGCGCTCATCTCGAAGCGAGTCTACAAGCCACCCTTTACTCATGAACAAGCTAAACAGATCATCTTAGAGGGCAATGGGACGCATTTTGATCCGCAAGTTGTCCAAGCTTTTCTGGTCGTCGAACAAGCGTTTGTTTCAATTGCTGCGACCTACAAAGATGGCAAAAATGTAGCGAGTGAACCCGAGCGCGAAAGCTTTATTGCTCAACCAGCGTAATCTATTCAAAATCCACTAACTTCTTGCACCCTATAGGTTAATCCGTAGGGTGTTTTGTTATCAAATATCCTCTTTAGTCAATAAATCTGATTGAAATGGATTTTTTTTGGTCTTTCTGTTCACTTCGTATTGTCTTAAAAATTCCATACAGGTATAACTACCCATAGATACTATCCCCTCTCAATTGACATGGATGAAGATTATGTTTGAAAAAGTGTTAGCTGCTCCCGCCGATCCTATCCTCGGCCTTACTGAAGAGTTTAAAAAAGACTCTCGTGCAGAGAAAATCAACCTTGGCGTTGGCATCTACAAAAATGAAGATGGTCAAACACCAGTACTTAAAACAGTAAAGAAAGCAGAAGCTGCACTTCTTGAAAACGAAAAAACCAAATCTTACCTAACGATTGAAGGTACAGCTGAATACGGTCTAGCGGTTCAGAAACTTCTTTTCGGTTCAGACGCAGAGATCGTTGCATCTCAACGCGCTAAAACAGCACAAGCTCCAGGTGGTACAGGTGCACTTCGCGTAGCGGGTGAATTCATCAAGCGCCAACTGGGCGAAGTGAAAATCTGGATCAGTAACCCAACTTGGGCTAACCACAACGGCGTTTTCGCAGCTGCGGGTATCAAAACTGCTCAATACAGCTACTACAACGCTGAAACTAAAGACAAAGACTTCGCTGGCATGGTTGCTGACCTAGAGAAAGCTTCTGAAGGCGATATCGTTCTTCTTCACGGCTGCTGTCACAACCCAACAGGTATCGACCCAACAACTGAAGAGTGGGAAGTTCTTGCTAAACTGGTTGCTGAGAAGAAACTGCTTCCTCTATTCGATTTTGCTTACCAAGGTTTTGCAAAAGGCGTTGAAGAAGATGCTGCTGGCCTACGTATTTTTGCTCAATACAACAAAGAGATCCTTGTTGCTAGCTCGTTCTCTAAGAACTTCGGCTTGTACAACGAGCGTGTTGGTGCATTCACTCTGGTTGCTGAATCAGCAGACGTAGCAACGACAGCATTCTCTCAAGTTAAGAGCATTATCCGCTCTATCTACTCTAACCCACCAGCCCACGGCAGTGCTGTCGTTACTCACATCCTTGGTGATGCTGATCTACGTGCTGAATGGGAAGCAGAAGTGGCAGAAATGCGTGACCGTATCCAAGAGATGCGTGAACTATTCGTAACGACACTGAAATCAGAAGGTGTTGATGCAGACTTCACATTCATCGAACGTCAAAACGGCATGTTCTCGTTCTCAGGTCTAAGCAAAGAGCAAGTAACTCGCCTAAAAGACGAATTCGCAATCTACATTGTTGGTTCTGGCCGTATCAGTGTTGCTGGTATGACTAAGTCAAACATGGGTCCTCTATGTAAAGGTATCGCTGCGGTTCTTTAATCGAAAAGCGAAACCTGTATTTGCAGACCAATAGATGTGTAAAAGCCAGCAATTAAGCTGGCTTTTTTGTGTCTGTCTCTTTGTATATAAGAGCTATTAGTGCACTTAGCCTTTTCGTTACTGGCTAATACTCTAGGAAAAATTCCACTCCTAGCTCGTGAGTACGCTCGCTACGAATTTTACCTTCACCATCTCGATGTTGGTATGACCCACCAATCGCAAACTTATTGGTCACTAGATAGCGTAAACCTAAGTGATAGATCTCTTCATCAAACAGGTCACTTCGATTCACTTGCACGCTGCCGTTGGCAATCCAACGTTTCGCAAAGCCATAGTTAAGCTCAGCTTTTACCCCTTGGATGAACTCAGTGTCTGAAGATTCAGTTCGGTTGGTGTCATTATTTTCAACCTTACCTTTAGTGATACCAAGCAGGTAGTAAGCCACTATATCTAAATCTGTCTTAATGCTGTAACGGTAACCAACACCTGGCATCAGTGTATCAATTCGAGTTGTGGTGTCATCAGGGTGAATGAAGCGTGCGCTATAGTCTCCCAGCAACAACCAATCATCCGTCATCGCGTAACTGACGCCTAATCCATACGACGAGGCATTGTTATTACTGCCTGCATCTTCATTTAAACTGCCCGAATGCGCGGTGGCATAAATATGGTCGTAATCCAAAATATCCACCGCGTTAGTGTCCGCCCACAAACTTGGAGAAAACATAAAAACCGCAGATACAAAACTAAGCTTCCACTTCGACATTCCTATCATCCTTAAACTGTCACTCCATTAATTGAAAGGTTAGTCTATCCATAAGACTTTAAAAAGGTTTTAGCTCACAGATTGATTTGTGACGGCAAAATATTATCAAATGTTGTACCATGAAATCATACAAACCAATGGATGATCATTATGGATGCTGAGTTATTAGAGATTCAAAACTTTCTGGCACAATACCCCCCTTTCACAGAACTCCCTGAGGAGATGTTGGCGAAAGTGACCAGTAGCGTGGAAATTTCTTATTACCGCCAAGATACCCCTATCATTCACTTTGGTGATCAAATTCATGACTTATACATCGTTCGAAGTGGCGAAGTCGAAGTCTACCGCCGTAAAGGCGAACTCTATAACCGCCTGGATGAAGGCCACTTGTTCGGTCAAATGGGCCTACTGACCAACAACAAGGTGCGTTTCCCAGTTAAAGCCACCGAAGATACCCTGCTTTACTGTATTCCTGAGCCTATCTTCCAAGAGCTCTACGACAACTACGACTCCTTTGCCGATTTCGTAGAAGTAGAAGATAACGCGCGACTGCGCCAAGCCAACTCAGACAGCAACGACGCTAACGACTTAACGACATCCAAGGTAAAAACGCTACTGACTAGCGAAGCGCCGATGATCGAGAAGACTCGTACGATACAACAAGCCGCGACTATGATGGCCGAAGACAATGTCTCTTCCCTGCTGATCATTGATCCAGAAATCGTTGAAGATGATGAAGATGACTCAACACCCGTGATTGGCATCATCACCGACCGAGATTTATGTACTCGCGTTTTAGCTGAAGGGCTTGACCCATCGGATGAAGTCTCTAGCGTAATGACACCGGAGGTTATCTCTCTCGATCACAATGCTTACGTATACGAAGCTATGATGACCATGCTTCGCTATAACGTGCATCATTTACCAGTGCTTAAAGATAAGAAGCCGATTGGTATTATCGAAGCGACCGATATTGTTCGTTATGAGTCTCAAAACTCGCTGTTATTGGTAAGTAGTATCTTCCAACAACAAAGTATCGAAGATCTGAAGGTGCTTTCCGAGCAAGTAAAAGACAGCTTTGTGCGCTTAGTTAACGAAGATGCCAACGCCCACATGGTGGGTACTGCAATGTCGGTAATTGGTCGTAGCTTTAAGCAGCGAATTATCGAACTGGGCGAAGAGAAATTGGGCAAGTCGCCTATTCCTTACTGTTTCCTCGCACTGGGCTCTATGGGGCGTGATGAGCAGCTGCTGGTTACCGACCAAGATAACGCAATCATTCTTGATGATACCTACGACGAGAAAAAGCACGGTAAATACTTTGAGGAGCTGTCGACCTTTATTTGTGATGGCTTAGATCAGTGTGGCTATGTGTATTGTACTGGCGATATCATGGCGACTAACCCAACGTGGCGTATGACTCGTCGACAATGGGAAGAGTGCTTTGCCGATTGGATTGATGATCCAAACCCGAAAGCACTGTTAAATGCTTCAATCTTCTTCGACTTAGATGGCGTTTATGGTCGTCTGAAATGGGCCGAGCAATTGAACAGCTTTATTGTTCGACGCGCACGTAAGAACAATCGCTTCTTGGCGTGTCTTGCACGTAACGCACTCAACCGTACACCTCCGCTCGGCTTCTTCAAAGATTTCGTGATGGAGAAAGATGGCCGTCACAACAACTCTATCAACCTTAAGCGTCGTGGTACTGCGCCACTCGCCGATTTGATTCGTGTTCACTCGCTCGCGGTAGCGTCTCGCTCTAAGAACTCGTTCGAACGCTTAGATGACATTATTGACGCCGGTATTCTGCCAAAAGGCCGAGCTCAAGATTTGAAAGATGCGATGGAGTTTATCTCTCTGGTTCGTATTCGCCACCAAGCACACGATGTCGACAACAACATCGAGCCTGATAACAACATCGAGCCAGAGAACCTGTCTGACTTCGAACGACGTAACCTAAAGGATGCATTCCAAATATTAAGTAATGCGCAAAACTTCCTTAAGTTCCGTTATCAAGCCAGCAACAAGTTTAAGTAGGGCCTATGAACAAACTATTCAGATCACCTGCGGTCGATTGGCCATTTAAGTTTGCTCAGAAGCTTGAACGAGCGAGAGACGAGCGCTTAAAGCACTTTTATAGCCAGCCTCTTCCTGCGCCTGATACGCCACTTTCAGAAGTGATGTTTTTGGCTGTCGACTTTGAGACAACGGGGTTAAACCCAAACAAAGACGGCATCATTACCATTGGTTTAGTGCCATTTACGCTCAATCGCATCTACTTGCGACAAGCCAAACACTGGACTCTAAGACCAAAACAGAAACTTGAAGAAGAGTCTGTCGTGATTCATGGCATCACTCACAATGACATCATTGATGCGCCAGACCTTAGCGAAGTGTTGGGCGAGATCTTAGAATCAATGGCGGGACATATCCCTGTGGTTCACTATCGTCGTATCGAACGTGACTTTTTGGACAATGCATTGAAAGTGCGACTCGGTGAAGGCATTGAGTTCCCAGTCCTCGACACGCTGGAGATTGAATCTCAGATCCAAAATAAACTGGCTGGCGGCTTGTGGAACAAGCTGAAAGGTAAGAAGCCAGCTTCAGTGAGACTGGGTCAGAGTCGTCGTCGATACCATCTGCCCGACTACACGCCGCATCATGCATTAACTGACGCTATTGCGACCGCTGAGCTACTCCAAGCGCAAATTGCTCATCACTTTGACTCTGAGATGCCTCTGAAGAGTTTCTGGCTCTAGCTGAGTTACGTAAGCTAAATACAAACACAAAGCCCATCAACTTCCATTGGTGGGCTTTTTCATTTTTATCGTCTGTGTTTAAGCAACGGTTGGCCCGACTAAGCGCATTTCCCATAAGCGTTTAAACATATTATAACGTCACACCGCAGCAGTTCCGCTCTAATGGACGTCGAAAATCGTGATCGCTATTTGTCAGCGCGATTGGCATTATTACTTCCCAACCACAGACAACGTTTGGTAATAAAGACGCTTTTGCTGATACATATTCTCATCAGCGACTGAGAACAATTGCTCAACGTCTGTTGAATCACTAGAGGCTGCACCAATCGAGAATCTGACAGGAATAGAGATACCCGCTTTAGTCTCGATTGCCTGTTGCTCCTGAGCAATGTACAACTGCTCAGTCATCTTTGCGACATTGAGCGAACTCGACTCACCAGGCGTTAAGGTAAGCACCGCAAATTCATCTCCACCCAAACGGTATAGATTACTGGCAGGTGTCAATTCGTGGCTGATTACGTCTACGCAGCGCTGTATCAGCTCATCCCCGGTCTCATGCCCATGAACATCATTGGTCGTTTTCAAGCCATTGATATCAATAATGATCAAAGAAATCTGATTTTGATTGTCGTTAATGCTGCGTTTACTGAATTCGAGATCTTCATTAAAAGCTTTACGATTCAAACAGCCAGTCGGCATGTTAATCCGTGTAATATTTTCGAGCTCTAGCCAACCAGCTAACTGTTTTTGGTACATGTCAAAAATCAGAAGATCTTCTTCACTGAGGACATCAAATGAACTTGAACAAAAATACCCGATCGCCGTCCCCTGTGAGTCACAGAGTATCAGGTCAGCCTCGCCAGTCCGGTTAAAATGAAACTGAATCGAATGTTGAACAAGTAATGTCTTTAACTCTTGATCGACCATTTGAGGAATCAACCGATATTCAGCCGCGTGTCTTGATGATGCAAACTGAACGATCTTCAAAATACGATGCTTCTGGGATTCTTCACGCGCGAGCGAATTAGTTAACTTGCTGGTTTTCTCTTCGACTAAGTCCTCTAGCTGAACATTAAATCTTTCGAGTTTATCGTTACTTTCGGTAAGCTCACGGACTTGATATTGTATGCGACCCCACAAGGTTTCCAATAAACGACTCAGCGTGACGAACTCTGTAAAACGATGTTCATCCACACTATGAGTCGGTGACTGGTTATGCGAATACGACGTAACAGATTCAGCCAACAAGTTTAACTGCCCTGAGAACCAGCGGCTTAGGAACAGAGCAAACACAATCGAGATGGCAAGCGTCGCCACCAATATTCTGACAAAGACCACCTGAGCTTGTTGCATCTCTAATAAACGCTCACTGTCGGAAATATGATGTTTGACGTTCAGTACCAATTTGTCGGTAAAGAATGTGCTGTCGATAGAGATAATGTTCGCACTTTGTTCAGAAGATTGAGCATCCGTTGAATCAATATAGTTAAACTCAACCGACTCATTTTGATAAAGGAAAGGCGTCACTTTAGTCTTAAGTCTGTCATACCCCATAAGAACCACAAGATAACCCTGCGGCGTGTATGTAGAACCTTCTATCAAACGATAAGGTAAAATCGGCGCGACAAAAGCGATACCTGCAGCGGCATTATCCGCCACTTCAGTTTCGGTAAACTCGGTGTGGAACAATTTCCCTTGCCCATAAACCGATTGAGGACGCTTCAAGCTTTCTAATAACTGGCTCTGCTCAAAATGGTACAAGCTGCCTTTGCTGTCATAAATGGGCTTCCAGTTTTGGTCCAGAATATAAGTCGCGGACACACTCTCCGCTAGCGCATTGAAGCTATCCATCTTGTCCCAAACAACACTCGAGAAAAAGATATTACCACCCGCTTTAATCAATGATCGGTCATGCGAATACCATTGAGTTAGGCTCGCCGTCAGCTTAATTTGCTCTTGTACGGTTTGACGAATACCGGTCGTAGAGTTGTCCAGCTTGGTTTCTTTTTGCTCTAAAGAACTTTGGTTTTGTTTATTGAGAATCAACTGTCCCGCTAGGTAAACAGGAAGCATTGAGCAAGCCAGCAACACCAAGCCCATGGTGTATTTTAATGATAGCTTCAATCTCTTACCCTCATATTCGCCGAGTAATATTGAACAAAATCATTGTAAAACTTATGCAGTTCACTCTTTGGCATCCCTGACTTGTAACGCTGATACGCCCGAGCCGATGCCTCCCAAACGATCGCCATCTTGTAGTCACTCGACATCATTTGCGATGCTTGAAACTCATCGTACATATTTGAAAGTGTCTGGTTACCTTCCTCAACACGGCGTTGATTAACCTCATAAAACGGCGAAACCATGGCACTCGAGTGAGCTAAATAGGTGAAACTGTTTGATTGCAGGTATTGAACGACTTCTTTCAAAGCCAATTTCTTATCTGGGTTTTGCATGCCTTTTTCCGTGACAGCAAAAACCTTTGCGCCACTAAATGAAGACATACTTTCACCACGATAGGTCGGCAACGAATTGATGTACAAATCTCGACCAAAGGCGGCATCGAGTTCGCTGAACGCCCAATCACCGTCAATCAAAAACTCGACTTCCCCATTGATGAACCTCTGCCTCGCGCAAATATCGCTGCACGATGATTCGATGACTTTTTTCTGCTGCAACATGTCGATGAAATCAAAGATAGCAACTAACCCTTCACCATTAACATTCTTCGACGATAATAAGTCTTCAGAAAAAAGCTGATAGAAAGCTAGATAGAAGTACATGTTTGGATTGGGAAAAAGCACGCTCACTTGATCGGACTGAGCAGAGCGTTCAATTAGGCTCTCCCATGTCACGACTTGCGCTTGAGGCTTGCTCGAATACAGAACGACTTGGTTTCCAATACCAACCGGTAACGCCTTAAGCTCACCGTTGATGACCACTGCATCAAGCGCTTTTTTCTCATAGCGTTGGGTATCGACCCAAGCATCAGGAAGCGTCGCTAAATCGATATATTCAGTTAGACCTAAGAAGTCAGAAGGAACCCAGATGGCGTCGGGAAAGGTATTGTCTCTAGGATCAGCAACAAGCAGTTCAGAACGAATACTGTTGACGTCAAACGAACGAATTTCTACACGATGATCAGTCATCGCTTCGATATGTTCTTTTACATAATCGGCCGTTTCATAATTAATACCAGCCCATATTTCAAGTGTGGACGAACAAGCAACGGCCGGAAATAGCATCGCAAATAGACTCAATAACCTCACACTTGGTTCCTTGTGGTAAAAATTAGACGTTGGATTTTAATCGCCCATCAATAAACCGGGCGATGCGGCTTATCGCTCACTGCTCATGATTAGAGACCTAGCTTTGGGCGACACGTTATATAGTAAAAAGTGCCTAAATAACAGTTGATACTCTCGCTTTAAGAGAAAGGTCTGCTCATTCTGATACATCCGTCATATCTCTGGATGACTGTTCTTACAATAAATCAACATACCATACCCTTTATTATTAACGACAAAAAAAATGCCGCAAAAGCGGCATCTATCTCGTTCGGTGCATTCGACACAATAAAAATCAAATAAGCAATTTATCAGTCAAAGCCCTATCATCGATTAAGCGTATTTCTCTTCGAAATCTTTCATGAAGCTAACCAGCGCTTGAACGCCTTCCAGAGACATTGCGTTGTAAAGTGAAGCTCTCATTCCACCTACTGCTCTATGGCCTTTCAGTGATTTCAGACCTGCAGCATCAGCCAATTCTAGGAACTTGCCATCTAACTCAGGTTTCGCCAGTTGGAACGGCACGTTCATTCTAGAACGGTTTGCAGTGTGGACATCGTTTTTGTAGAAAGCTGAGCTATCGATTGCATCGTAAAGCAGCGCTGCTTTCTCTTTGTTCACCAACTCCATCGCTTCAACGCCACCTTGAGCTTTCAGCCACTTGAACACAAGGCCTGATAGGTACCAAGCGTAGGTTGGTGGTGTGTTGAACATTGAGTCTTTTTCAGCAAGTACTTTGTAGTTCAGAATACTCGGCAACACGTCGTTTGCGAGTTCGAGTAGATCATCACGTACGATTGCAATGCAGATACCCGCAGGGCCGATATTCTTTTGCGCGCCCGCGTAGATAACACCGTACTGAGACACATCAATCTTACGAGACAGAATGTTAGATGACATATCCGCTACGATTGGCTTATCCGTTTGAGGAAGCTCGCTGATTTCAATACCATCGATGGTTTCATTCGGACAGAAATGTACATACGCAGCTTCCGGGTCAATTTTCCAATCTTTAGCTGGAACAACCGCTGCTTTACCATCAATTGACGTCTTCGCGTTGAATACATCGATTTCGCAATATTTGCTCGCTTCAGTCACTGCACTTTCTGCCCAGTAACCCGCATCAATGTAAGTCGCTTTCGTCGCATCACCTAAAAGGTTTAGAGGAACAGCAGCGAATTGAGCACGAGCGCCCCCCTGACAGAAAAGAACTTTGTAGTTGTCTGGGATGTTCAGAAGATCACGTAGGTCCTGTTCGGACTCGTCAGCAACTTGAATAAATTCCTTGCTGCGATGGCTGATTTCCATCACGGAAGTCCCTAAACCATTCCAATCAATAAAGTCCGCTTGCGCTTGTTTCATTACCGGTTTAGGCAGTGCAGCTGGGCCAGCACTGAAGTTGAATACGTTATCTAATGTAAGTTCCATGGGGATGATTGCTCCTGCTAAATAATAACTATGCAAGTAATACCATGTTTTACCCAACATAAAAACAACAAAAGAGGTCTTAAGACCTCTTTTGTTTTGTACCGTATAAAATGTTTAAGCTTAACCTGCTAAATCACCCTATCAGTATTCACGCCTGCTCTGTTTATTGAACAAAAACCGGCATAAGTAGAGCGATTAATGGAATTTCTTGTCCATTTTCGAACACTAGGTTTCCATTTTCTAAGTCAGCGCTGATTTCATAACCACTGTCTGTTTCCTTGATCATTTCCATCACAAGCAATTCATCGATACCTTCACGGATGAATGGATACTCTTCAACAAGTTCATTTGAGAAGCTAGAGTGAACGTTGCCCGTTAATGCAGGCATGATCATCGAAGGGTTGCTGCTGATGTTTTCGGTCCCTTCCGGCACGCTCACCAACCACTTAGATTCGAACTGTCCCTTACCTAACTCTAACGACATGTTGTTCATTGAAAGGTCGAAACCTTTAGCAAACAGGATATCGATAAATGGAATGATCTCTGCAACGTCTTCTTGCGTCATCACAGGATTAGATTGGTAAATCTCAAAGATTTTCTCAAACGACTCGCTATCCAACTTCGACATTTCAAAATCGACGTTTAGGTTGTTCAACTGGCCTTCACTGGTCTCGATGTTTGCGATATCCAGCTTGAGGTTGCTGCGCAGACGCTTAGTTGCTTCATCTAGATGTGATTCAAAATCGTACTTAGAATTTTCAATGGTCATGAAAGGCTGCATTGCAGAATCTGAAACCAAGAAGCTATCGATAGTAAAATTCTGAGTACCTAACCAGTAGCCTTTCGCTTGTTGGCCTGAACCCACACCTTTCAGATTAGACAGCGTTACCTCTTCACCGGTTTCAAAATCAATTTGAACTGAAGGGATTGAAAGCTCGTAATCAACTTGGCCTAAAACAGTCGCATGGCCAGAAAGATTCGATTTAGTGATCGAGACCGAAGTCCCATTCTCATCAGAACCTTGGTGATTGAACTGGCTTAACTCAAAGTTAAAGTCAGTGTTGCCGTTTAGCTCAGTACTAGTGGTCAGAGTTAAAGGCAGAATATCGGTATTCTCAAACGTCGACAGTGCATTTAGACTCACCAAACCATGGCTAACCGCACTATTTATGACAAACTCACTCGGCAACCCATCAATCGCAAGTTGCTCTTTCAGGTTTTCATCCGTCACAGTTAAACGAGTGGTTACGTTGGAAGACAAGTAACCTCTATCGTATTCCACGATCTCAGCTTGAATGCTTGAATTGTTAAGCTTTGCAACGCCATCGGTAATCGCATTTTGTCCAATTTGCCCAACCGCTAGCGGCCAACAAAGTGCCAGTGAGATTGCTCCGCCAATAGCACCAATTTTTCTTAACTGTTCCATGAGTTCTCTTTCTACACGTGTCTATTTTTTTTAGTCTAACCCATCAGTAGCAAACAAGAAACATTGAGTTAAATCAGTCTATTGCTCGATACTTCGATTGCCTCAATAAATTAACGGCTAGCTCTCATCCTTATTCGGCGGTTCTTGCTAGGCTAAAGACGTCGCTACTATTAAGGTTGAGCTGTGAATCAATACGCTGTTATCTGTTTGGACAATAATCCGGTTAGCATTGAAAGAATACGTTCGGAGCTGGCTCCGTTGGCTTCTGTATTCGATATTTATACTGCCGAGAACATAGAAGACGCACATCACGCATTAGAAGATATTCATGATCACAACCAAACCGTTGCCTTGGTGATCACTCATCATCATTCTGAATTTAATGGCGTGCAATTCCTGATTGAACTTCAACAGCTGCCCCATAGTAATACCGCAAGAACGATATTAGTCAGCGCTTCGTCAGACATTCAATCCATTTTAACCGCTGTGAATGAAGGTAGGCTCAACCACTGTTTAACCAAACCGGTTCAAGATCAGGTTCTGTTCAAATCAGCGCAAAAAGAGCTGACCTCTTTTGTTATCCAATACGACTCAGAAAACCTGCTCTCTTACAGCGATGCATTGGATCAACAACGCTTACTCAGAGCGCACATTGAGCAAAAGATTCACTCTTTCCAATCGGGTTTCATTCACGACTACCACCAGCTTTCTGATAATGCCCTTGCAGAACGTGTCGTCAGTGCCTTACAAGATGTGTTTTCAAAAGATGACAAAACTAAGGCCATTCGTGACTATTCCCCCGAGCATCTACTCACTGTGGAAGGCGAAGACAATCGCTTTTTATGGCTGATCATTGAGGGTGAAGCAGCTCTTTATAAGAAAGATGAACTTGGGCAACAGCGGGAAGTGGTACGTCACTCCAAAGGGAACATTGTTGGCGGGATGTCATTTGTAACAGGCGAGCCTTCGTTTTCTACGGCGATCACCCTAACGCAGACTCGCGTTATCAAACTGGATAAAGATAGCTTTGCTCAGGTGATGCATTCAAACAATACCCTGCTGCCTTTATTTACCAATCTATTGCTCCGTCATTTTAATCGACGTTTGCAACGCAGCATCACCAATAAGATCAAACTGCAGCAGACACTAGAATCATTAGAGTCTGCACATCAACAACTGATCGAGAAAGAGAAAATGGCGATGCTCGGGCAGCTAGTCGCGGGAGTCGCACATGAGCTGAATAACCCGATTGCTGCCATATTAAGAAGCATCGAAACTCTGTCAGACCATCTCGACCAAATATTGGCTAACCTATCCGTTCCAGAGTCCAATAAAGGGACTGACGTACTGGCACATTCAAAGTTAGCTAAGCCACTATCAACAGCCCAAGAAAGACAGCTCGTAAAGCATCTTACGTCGACGATTAATGACCGTGCTTTAGCAAAAAAAGCCGTGAGACTAAACCTAAGCCAAGACTCTACGGTTCTAAACACATTAAAGGCGTCCCCTGTCGCAGGCAAAGAGCTGCTCAATGACTTAGAGCATTACCATTATGTTGGAAACTCCATCCGCTCAATTCAAGTGTGCAGCAAGCGTATTGCCGATATGGTCAAAAGCTTAAAAAGCTATGCTAGAGAAGATGAAGAAGTTCGCCACTACACAGATATCCACGAAGGGCTTGAAGATACCTTAGTGATCTTCGAAAACAGGCTTAAACACCACCAACTCGAAAAGCATTACGATACCGACTTACCGCCTTTATTGTGCCAGTCGCTCTCGCTGCAACAAGTGTGGACCAACCTTATCTCCAATGCGCTCGATGCCCTATCTGAACGAGGAAAAGTGACCATCACCACTTCTCAACAGACAAAAGGCGACGACGCGTTTCTTGTGGTGCAAATCTCCGATACTGGCCACGGCATTGCCAAAGAAGACATCAACACCATTTTCAACCCAAATTTCACGACTAAAAAAGAAGGCAACTTTGGTTTAGGGATTGGGTTATCCATTTCTCAACAAATCGTTTCGGCTCATCAAGGGTTTATTTTGGTGGAGTCAGAGGTAGGCAGCCATACAAACATGCAAGTGTGGCTTCCATTCAAACAAGAAGGAGCACCTCATGAATAAGTACCTAATTTTATGTGTCGATGATGAACCTGAAGTTCTCAATAGTGTCCTTCAGGACTTGGCGATATTTGAAGAGAACTTTCTGGTTGAAGGTGCAGAGTCGGTCGGTGAAGCCAAGCAAGTAATCAAAGAAATGGGACAAGATGGTATTAAGCTCGCGTTAATCTTGTGCGACCACATCATGCCAGAAGAAACCGGCATTGATTTTCTGATCGAACTCAATCAACACGACGCTACTAAACCAACACGTAAGCTGCTGCTCACAGGGCAAGCAGGGCTGGAAGATACCGTCACGGCCATTAACAACGCTGCACTTGATTTCTATATTTCAAAACCTTGGCAAGGCGATCAACTGAGAGACACGATTACTCAACAATTGACTGACTATGTCATTGCCAACGACAAGCAATTGCTAAACTGGACTTCCATCTTAGATACCGAGCGCATACTGACTTCAATGGCGGATAAACGCACCAGTTTTGGTGAATAGCACTGATTGGTTAATGGATACTGAGAATAGCGTCATCCGATATAAAAACCTTCCGAATGTATACAAATTTTGGATAATTCGCTCGTCTATTTTTCTCATTCGCCCTAAACATGAGATCTCCGTTACATACTGATCCTTAATTTGCTTGTTTTTTAACTAAATGAGTAAGGTTTTACATTTTAAAGGATTACTTTTCCGTGAGTTAGATTAAACTGTCTCAATGTTTATGGTTTGCCGATTTGTCTCAAACCAAAGGAATTAACACTAATATAGGTTTACGGTCGTTATGCGCAAAATTCTACTTACTACCGCTATGCTATTGGCTTCTGGTCAAGCACTAGCTGTTGATGAACAACCACAGGTAATGAGCAACTTTAACTATGATTACTTTGAAGCACGTATCGGTGCTAGCCCAGTAACATTTGGTGGTGCGTTCAGTAAGTCCATTCACCCGAACGCTCACGCTATAGCACGTATCGATTCAGAATTTGAAAGCGATTACGACTCAGCTGTAGGTCTTGGTTTCCACGCTCCATTAAACAACTGGGCAGACCTAACAGGTGAAATGCTAGCTCGTATCGTTCAACCTGAGAACTCAAGCTCTACTGATATCGGTATGGAAATCAACATTGGTGTTCGCCAATGGCTTGGTCCACAACTAGAAGTTGGTGGTAAAGGTGGTTACGTTTCTATCGATGACAACGATGATTGGACAGGTTCTGTTTACGCGCGTTTCCACTCTACAGAGCTTTTCTCTCTAGGCGCTGAAGCTCGTATTAACGACTTCTACGGTGACCAACTTATGTTCACTGCTCGCTTCAAGTACTAATACTTAAAGCCAAGCTAGCTCTTAACGAGCACTTAGCCTTTTGATACTTAGTCTTTTAAGAAATCCGACTAAGACAGAAACAAAAAAACCGAGGACATTCCTCGGTTTTTTTTATTGACAGTAATCTTAAGCATATAAGGCAAACTTCTTTAGTGGCAGCTCTTCAGTAATTGCTGCTTGCGTGGCTCTTGTAATAGTTTCCAGTGAATACCATCAATTGCACCCGCAAATTTCCAAAGTAGTTTTAGGTCAACATCGTTTCCGTACGCTTCGCGAACCTTATTAAACACTTCAGGTGCGCCCAACTGCATAAACATTGAAACATCATCCACACCCGCCTTTTTAACCATGCGCTCTAACGTAAGCTGCATGTTTGGTAGATCTCTTAATCTACGGCTAGCTGATGACTTCTTGAAGCTACGCTGCTGAATTGAATTATCGATTGAAGTACGAATAATACTATCCAATTCAGGATGTTCACAGGTAAACAGATCCGTAATGTCGTAATAGTTTACGGTTGCTGTTGTCTGCTTCTTTACATGACGATACTTTTCACAATCAAGATCGGTCAGTTTTTTATCTAATGATTTTCCACCTCTAATGAATAAACAACCTTCACTCAATAAAGCGAACATAGCGTCATTTTGAAAGAGGCCAATACCTCCGAACATAGAACGTTTTTGATGCTCACCAAATTGATTCACGTAATTAATAAATGCTGTCTCGGTCATATCCGTTGATCCTTAATCAAATTACCCCGATTAGGTTGATCACCAGACAAGCAGCTTGTTATGCGAAAATTTTAAATCTATTTTGTTATTCTATAGGTGAATATTATGGTTTCGTTTTTCACCTTTAAATAAATCATACTTCGAAAAGAAAAATAAGTCTGGACTTAGTTCACATCAATCAATTGAGTGTTCCGGTTTTTCATGATTGACTTCACAGTAAACTATCAAACCATGCTTGAATTTGGACACCTAGTGATACACCGGTTCAAATTATTAAAGGTTATGTAGACGGGTGAGTATTGCCTCGCAGCATCGTGGCTTGTAAAATGGCAGGACAGACCTGTTTTTACTTTTTATATGAATCATTTATCGTTTTTCTGGCTACCTCAAAATAAGACTCTTCTCTTAAAGGGTCTAGAATCAGAGTTTGCCCAACTTGTTGGACATTCTATCTCAGCGGGAAAAATAACACTTCCTCCTATCCCTAACGTTGTACTGAAGATTCAATCGCTTTGTACCCTTGAATCAACTGGGATTGCTGACGTTGCCGAGTGCTTACTCGAAGACCCAGGCCTCGCTGCTATTGTCATTCGTGTGGCTAACTCTGTCGTCTTTAACCGACGTAATATTACTTGTGTTGATATTATGACGGCGGTGTCGCGCCTTGGCATATTAAGAGTACGTGACATCGTGACGGCTCAGGCTATTGGGCAACTCAAACACTCAGTCAACCTCAGTAAAGAATGTAATAAGGTATTGGTTCAGAGCGCTTCTGTATCAAAAGAGCTGGGCGCTACTATGGTGCTTGTTACCAACAGCTTCAAAGAGCTCTCCCCTACTGAATACCGTTACCTTGAGCATGAAAAATCGCTGCTTGTTGGATTACTGGCTGATATTGGTTTGTTCTGTTTGGTTAGCGAATACCACCTCTACCTCGAAAATGGCAATTACCTAGATCACGACATCGCTCTACAAATCTTCCAAGGCCAATGTTCTGCTACCAGTAAATTGGTGCTTAACCGTTGGGGCTTCGACAGCGACTTTATTGATGTGTGCAGCAATACCATCAATAACCACGAACAGCGTGAAGTCTCTTACTTAGATATCGCTCGAATCGCTAACCACCTGCTGATGTTCAGAAACAAGGATGAGAACATCGATGATCACGAAGTTGAACTTAACGTGACAGGTGCAGAGGTGCTTTATAAATTAAGCAACTTGAGCAAGCATGATTTTAATGCAAAGCTAAGCGACGTGATCAATACTAGCGGCTTCTAAGTCACTGTTAAATTACAAGTAAGTGTAATATGAAGTAAATGCAATGGGGAAAGCATGTTTACAGGGATGATCTTTATATTTGCGCCACTCGTCGTGGGGTATCTTTTTGCAATTTCGAACGCTCAGACATTAGAATTTATCAACCGCTCAACATCGCGGTTGATCTACGTGATTCTGGCGTTAATGGGACTAAGCTTAGCCGCCCTCGATAACCTAGGCAGTAACCTGCAGACAATCCTTCTATATACCGTCACTTTCTTTGTCTGCTTAAGCGTATGTAACCTAATGGCACTGCCCGCTATTGATAAGTTATTGCCACTCAAAACCGACAGTAGCAAGAAGAAGCTTCCCCTCTCTTCTATGGCGATGGAATCTGCAAAACTCATCTTAGTGGTAGGTTCAGGGCTAATCGCTGGCTTAGTGCTGCCTATTGGCCTTGATTGGGTTGATACCGCAAGCGAATGGATTCTGTTTGTTCTTCTATTCTTTATCGGCATTCAGCTGCGTAATAGCGGACTCACACTTCGTCAGATCTTACTCAACAAGCACGGTATGGTTATCGCAATCACCATTATCATCACCTCAATGTTAGGTGGTGTAATCGCGGCTTACATCCTAGATATCCCTCTGTTCAAAGCCTTGGCAATGTCTTCTGGATTTGGTTGGTACTCTCTGGCTGGTATCTTAATGGGTGACGCCTTTGGTCCTGTCTATGGTGGCGCTTCTTTCATGCTTGAGCTGTTAAGAGAGTTAGTTGCCTTGGTACTGATTCCAGTGCTAATTCGCAGCTACCCATGCACTTCCATTGGTTATGCTGGTGCGACTGCGATGGACTTCACCTTACCGGTCATTCAAACAACAGGCGGCGTTAGATGTGTGCCTATCGCTATCGTCAGTGGCTTTATCCTCAGTTTGCTTGTTCCGATATTGATGTTGTTCTTTGTATCTCTTGCTAACTAGATCGCAGGAATAGCGTTTGTTTTAGATTAGAATGCAACTCGAATACCAATGCCCAGACACCGATACAGTTACCGAAATAAAAAGACACTAAGTGTCATTGCTCAACAAATAACGATCACGGTAACCTGTAACGACAAAGTTATAAAAAGAATAAACTTACAAAAGGAACCACTATGAAACGCCTTTGCGTCGCATTACTGCTAGCTTCAACTTCTACTTTCTCTTTTGCAGCAGATTCAATGTCTGAGACAAACCAGTGCCAAGCAAAAAAATATGATGCGTACATCGACGCTTCTTTGAATTGGTATGCCGACCTTGCTGCATTAACCTCTGAGCAATATCCAGAGCTAACAGAAGTGAGTGAGTGGTTCCTAGAAGGTCGTAAGCACCACTTTGAGCTGAATCGTGCTGCGGTTAACTACTACCTTGTGAACGATTCAAGCAAAGTGGCAACAGAGCAGCCTGTAGAAGGCTGGTTGCAACTTGAGCAACACGACATTAAAACGCTATCAACACGTGATGATGAGCTTGGTAAAATCGCGAAAACAACGTTCGATGACCGCCAATCAACGCCTCACGCTCAAAACTACGAACTACGTTCTGCCTTTGCAGAGCTGCTTAGTCACCCTAAGCAAATCGACTCAGCGCTACAGCGTTACAACCAGTCGATCAGTAAACTTGAAGCGATTAAGTGTAAATAACCCCGCATTTAATATGCTTTTTTGAGAAGTTGGATTTCATAATTAAGACGGGACATTGTTCCCGTTTTCGTTTAGATTGTCCCGCTCGCGTCAATATTAGAAAAATAACTCGCTTGCTATGGTTACGGAACAAAAAACAGCAGATGTTAGCTTCGACAGTCTTCTACGTATCTTCACGGTACCTGAAGGCCCAGATTCAACACTCACTCAAATTGAAGACAAACTTTCACGAAACCTGAATCAATTCTTACGTGAACATATTGTGGCTGAAGAAAAGCCGCTGCGTGAAATTGAGAAAGATTTTTCAAATGCTCATATCCCAGAGCAGCCTGAGTTTGTTTCTGAACATACTGAGCATCTCCTCGATTCTCTTGTGTCTCATTCGGTTCACACGTCTTCGCCAAGTTTTATTGGCCACATGACCTCTGCGTTGCCGTACTTCCTGATGCCGCTTTCAAAAATCATGATTGCGTTGAATCAGAATCTAGTAAAAATCGAGACCTCAAAAGCGTTCACTCCCCTAGAACGTCAAGTTCTGGGCATGTTACATCGCCTGATTTATCAAGATAGTGACCAGTTTTATTCTCGTTGGATGCACAGCGCAAACCACTCTTTAGGTGCGTTTTGTTCTGGCGGTACCATCGCGAACATTACAGCGCTCTGGGTTGCACGTAACAACGCACTAAAAGCGCAAGGTTCGTTCAAAGGTGTAGAAAAAGAAGGCCTGTTTAAAGCCATGAAGCACTACGACTACGAAGGCCTTGCCATCTTAGTCTCTGAACGTGGCCACTACTCTCTGAAAAAAGCCGCGGATGTCCTTGGTATTGGTCAAGAAGGTCTAGTGTCTGTTAAAACAGATAACGACAACCGTATTTGTACTGATGATTTAAGACTCAAGATCGAGCAGCTCAAGCAGAACAAGATCAAACCTTTCGCCGTCATTGGTGTGGCTGGTACAACCGAAACCGGTAATATCGACCCGCTAAGAGACATTGCTGAGGTGTGTGCCGAATCCGATTGTCATTTCCACGTTGATGCAGCTTGGGGCGGTGCGACTCTGATGTCTAACAATCATCGTCACCTACTTGATGGTATTGAACTGGCGGATTCAGTCACGATTGATGCGCATAAACAGCTTTATATCCCTATGGGTGCGGGTATGGTTCTGTTTAAGAAGCCAGATGCGATGACTGCGATTGAACATCATGCTCAATACATTCTTCGTAAAGGCTCAAAAGATTTAGGCAGCCATACGTTAGAAGGTTCTCGTTCAGGTATGGCAATGCTGGTTTACGCCGCAATGCACATCATTAGCCGCCCAGGTTATGAACTGCTGATCGACCAAAGCATCAACAAAGCGCGCTACTTTGCCGACCTAATTAAAGATCAGAGCGACTTCGAGCTGGTTTCAGAACCTGAGCTTTGCCTACTGACTTATCGCTATGTCCCTGAGTCAGTCAAAGCGGCACTGCTTAAAGCTGAGCCTGAACATCGTGTCGAACTGAATGAGTTGCTCAATGAGCTGACTAAGTTTATTCAGAAGAAGCAGCGTGAAACAGGTAAGTCTTTCGTGTCACGTACACGCTTAAACCCTGAAGCATGGGTACATCAGCCAATCATCGTTTTCCGCGTGGTATTAGCAAACCCACTAACAGGCAATGACATTCTTTCGTCAGTGCTTGAAGAACAGCGTGAGATCTCTAAACTAGCACCAAACTTGATGGGCAAAATCAACAAACTGGTTACGCAAATCAACGCATAGTCATTCAATTTTAGTTGCATCAAATTGAAAATTTCTTTCTTTTTGATGTAACTAAGCTGTCAGTTCATACCCATTTTGCATTCTTTTTGCTCAAACTCTCTTCCAATTCTGTAGTTTTCTAAAATTTTGTTGAGGTTTGTCATATTCTTAAGCATTCATGCCCTGTTTTTGTATTAGTAAATAGTATGTTGGGTTTATACTGACTCTATGGTGCTAGTTAGCTTGATATCTATTTGACGCAGCAGTATTTACGAAACCGAATATACATCGGCTTTGTGTTTACTGATATTTGCTTCAGCCATACCCCCTGGTAAAAGATATTAACTAGCAAGTTGTTCTCTATACCCTTGTGAACACTATGAATACATTAGAAAAAATACAAAAAAACCTGGAAAATTTCAGCAAGTCTGAGCGCAAGGTAGCCGAAGTAATTATGGCTTCCCCTCAAACTGCAATTCATTCTAGCATTGCTACCTTAGCTAAAATGGCTGACGTGAGTGAGCCTACAGTTAACCGCTTCTGTCGTCGATTAGACACAAAGGGCTTCCCTGACTTCAAACTTCACCTAGCTCAAAGCTTGGCAAACGGTACACCTTACGTGAACCGTAATGTTGAAGAAGATGATGGTCCAGATGCTTATACGCATAAGATTTTCGAATCAACTATGGCTTGTCTAGACGTTGCTAAAAACAGTCTAGACGCGATGCAAGTAAACCGTGCTGTTGACTTGCTGACTCAAGCAAAACGCATTTCGTTCTTCGGACTGGGTGCCTCTTCTGCTGTCGCCAAAGATGCTCAAAACAAGTTTATTCGTTTTAATATCCCAATCACATGTTTCGAAGACATCGTGATGCAACGAATGAGCTGCATTAACTGCAGTGATAACGACGTTATTGTTCTTATCTCTCATACTGGCCGCACTAAAAGCCAAGTTGAGATTGCAAACTTAGCGCGTGAAAACGGTGCGACAGTTATTGCTATCACAGCAAAAGATTCTCCACTGGATAAAGCGAGCTCGTTGTCTATTTCTCTGGATGTTCCAGAAGACACTGACGTTTACATGCCAATGGCAAGTCGCGTTGTTCAGATGACGGTTATCGATGTGCTAGCGACAGGCTTTACGCTACGTCGTGGTTCTGGTTTCAGAGAGAACCTAAAGCGCGTCAAAGAGTCACTTCGTGATTCACGTTACGAGAAGTACTCTCAGTTCTAATCTGCTTAGTCATGAACTGAAAACAGATGACCAGAGAACAAGTTGAATTAAAAAAACGGAGCCTAGAGCTCCGTTTTTATTTGTCTGTATAAAATGACTTATACAACGAACAAGTTTAAGACCGTTAGATAGTCCAACTATTGCCCTTCTCAACCACGCTGTTTTCGGACGCATAAGAATTGATAATGGTAAAGCTCGACTCGACAGCTGGTTCTTGCCCAATTTGATTCATTGAAGCTCCCTCATGATGCCCTTCTCTACAACTGCACTTCTCGCATACTTGCTTCAAAATATGCACGAGCCTCTCTTGGTTAAGCGGCAAAGGGTTTCCTTTAATCGCCACTGATTTGAGCGCGTCGGCAGACACCTCATCAAACAGGGCTTCACAGACACCAAATTCCAACAAGTTGGGTAACTTAAGCGTATCAAGCACTTCCGATAACCAAGAAATTGCCTCCTCTTCTATTGCTTCTACGTTACCTGTTACTATCTGAGCGATTCGCTGATAACGCGCTAGGATGTCGCTTCTTTGCTGCTCTTTTGCAACGGCTATGTTCTCCAACATCACAAACGGCGCTAAACGCGCGGTAATCACACTATGAGACGCAGAAATCTTACCTCCTAGTGCGGAGGCTAAACCATGGGCTGCGCCAAGCTTGGCATTAGTTATCGCCATACCACCGAGCATAGAAGCGAAAGCAAGATCAGAACGCGCTTGAGGCTCATCATAAACACACGCTTTAACCACAGAACCACTCAACTTACGCAGCCCTTCTTCACAAATCATATCGGTTAACGGATTCGGTTCACCACACACGTAGGCTTCCATTAGATGAGTAAAGGCATCCATCGCACCTCGCCCAGATAGATATAGATTGGTTCCATGAGTTAGGGTTGGGTCGACAATCGCAACGTCGGCCAGCATGTCTGGGCTTCTCAGGCTGATTTTCACTTGGTCTTGGCCTGATTTCAGCACCGCGTTTTTAGTGACCTCGGCGCCGGTACTCGCTGTGGTTGGAATTGCGATAAACGGAAGTGGTTTGGTTTTAAGAGGAACATTACGCCCGACCACTTCAACATAGTCATATAAATTGCCTTGATTAGGTAAAACCGCAGCCAACGCTTTGCCCATATCGATGGCGCTACCGCCCCCCATGGCGACAACCATATCTGGCTTAAATCGACGAGCAGAAATAGCCGCCTCTTCAACCATTTTGATATTAGGTTCACCGGAAACGGCAATGTGCTGATAACGCATACTCTGCGCATCAAGATAGTCAGTAACAATTGAAGTGCGCTCTAATGTATTGCCTGTAACCAATAGCACGCTGTAGCCATATTGATTAAAGAGAGACAATGAAGCGGAAAGTGCTCCATCACCAAAGATGATCTTTGTAGATGTCATAAATTGAAACATGGTGCCTCCTGCGCCTATGACCGAACAAAACTGCGAACTCTTGGTTATTGGAATTTAGCCTTTATATAGTGCATCAGTATTAAGATGCCTCGTTCTGTATGCGCTTTTTTTGACGAGGTGCAACTTGTCGCATTAAAGATGGATTAATGTCGTATTCTTAGGGGTAATTCACACTCTTAAATTAAGGGTAATCAATCTGAATACCCATCAGAAATCAGCATGGATCCTTTTTGTGACCATTATTTGCTCTGATAGACAAAACCTATTGTATTAAGAGGTAATTCCATCTTTATTTCCCCATGGCATTGAGGCATAGTTGGTTTTATGAAATTTTGAGTGGCATTCACTAAAGAATAGTTAACATAATCGAGTTAACGAGCCTCATCCCGTATTTAGGAGAAATTAAATGTTTGTAGTTATTTTTGGTCGCCCTGCTTGCCCATTCTGTGTTCGTGCAAAAGAGCATGCTGAAACTCTTAAAGCTAAACGCGATGACTTCAACTACCGTTACGTTGACATCCACGCTGAAGGTATCAGCAAAGCTGATCTAGAGAAGACCGTTGGTAAACCTGTCGATACAGTTCCACAAATCTTCATCGACCAAGACCACATCGGCGGCTGCACAGAATTTGAAGCATACGCAAAAGAAAACCTAGGTCTTTTCGACTAAGCTAGGATTTCTCAAACGAGAATCAGGGCTAAAGCCTTAAACAGCTGACCCATTTAGGCGTTAGACTGTACGATTTATAGAAAGCCCGCTCACTGTAGCGGGCTTTTTTATGACCAGTTTTCATACGGAATAAGA
>NZ_JBFRTQ010000119.1:0-5751 GCF_041474195.1 Vibrio sp. 10N.222.52.C3
ACTCCTGCAATCTCCTTGTGTAGTTAAACGTTTTAAAGAAGTTACTTCAAGAGAAACGTCAGAAAGGCGAAACAACAATTATAAAGGCAGGGTCCAAACTATGAATACGCATTTAACGAAGCATGGCAAAAAGATCATACACGTTGTTCAGCACCTTGCACCGGGTGGATTAGAAACCCTAACTCTGGATTTGCTGCGCCTTGCTAAACCAACAGACCAAGTGTTGATTGTCAGTTTAGAGGGTACTAAACAAGAGTCTATAAACAACTGGCCGAAGCTAGAGCCATACAAAAAGCAAATCGTCTTTTTGGATAAAGCACCAGGCGTACAATTCAATATCATTATTAAGCTAATTAAAGCCTTCAACGCGATTCGCCCTGATGTGGTTCATACCCATCATATTGGCCCACTGTTATACGCTGGTTATGCCGCTCGCGTAACCGGGGTTCCAACTCGAATCCATACCGAACATGACGCTTGGCATCTGAACAACAACAAACGTCGTCGCTTACAAGCATTAGCACTTAAAGCCGCTCAACCAACGTTAGTTGCCGACGCGACACGTGTTTATAACCAACTACGCACTGCTTTTTCTTATGAGAACATCATTACCATCAAAAATGGCGTTGATTGTGAGAAGTTTAAGCCAATGTCGAAAGAACACGCGAGAGCAAAACTAAACCTGCCGACAGACAAACACATCATCGGTTGTGCAGGTCGACTAGAACATGTCAAAGGCCAAGACCAACTTATTAAAGCACTGACTCTTTTACCTGCAAACATGGTTGTCGCATTGGCTGGCGGCGGTACTAAACGCAATCAACTAGAGCAACTGACTAGCCGCTTGAATCTGAGTGACCGAGTCATCTTTCTTGGCTTAGTTGAAGACATGACCACGTTTTACGGAGCGTTGGATACGTTCTGCCTACCTTCACGTCACGAAGGGCTGCCGCTTTCTACACTCGAAGCTCAAGCATGCAATATTCCAACCGTCGCAATGGACGTTGGTGCCGTCGATGAAACCTTATGTCCAGTCAGCGGCGCCCTCGTCAAAAGCGGCAGCATTGTGGGGTTAGCTAGTGCGCTATTAGAAAAGCAAAATGAACGCTTTTTGTCACCTCGTCGTTACGTACTCGAAAACTTCGACATCATCAAAATGGTTTCGTCTTACAACGATATATCAGAAGGAGCTTACGCATGATTGATTGGTTGCTTGCGGGACTTTGTTTGTTTTCAGGTGCGTTGATTGTCTATCATCACGCAGCCTACCCTTTGTTACTGCGTTGGTATGCGAAAAGCCACCCCGCACGCAAAGTTGAAGAGAGTCATCGTTGCTACAAAGAGGAACAGCAAGATTGCACGTTGCCGACCATCACCGTTCTTGTTCCTGCATTTAACGAAGAACAGTGGATCGCAGACAAGATTCGTAACCTTGCTTCACTCGATTACCCAAAAAAGAAGTTCGAAGTCATTATCGCTTGCGATGGTTGCACTGATAACACAGTCGCCATTGCACAAATGACCATACAAGAAGCGATGTGCAGTGATGTCTATTTTGAGATACATGACCATCAAGTAAACCGAGGTAAAGTCGCGGTTGTTAATGAAGAAGTGACACGTATAAATAGTGATATCACGGCGATGAGTGATGTTTCTGCCCTTATTTCATTGGATGCTTTGCTTATAGCTGCCGCTCATTTTGAAAGTGACAAGGTTGGAGTGGTAAACGCAACGTATCAACTTTGTCCAACAGGCAATGAAGGCGAAAACACGTATTGGCAGTACCAAACCGCGGTTAAAGAGTCTGAGGCTTCGTTAGGTTCTAGCTTGGGTTCTCATGGCGCTTTCTACTTGTTTAGAACACACCTGTTTGAACTGCTTCCACTCAACACTATTAATGATGATTTCATCTTACCGATGCAAATCGTTAAACAAGGTTACATCGCCGAATACGAAACCCAAATGGTGGCATTAGAGCTAGAAGAATCGAACCTAGAAACAGACTTCAAAAGAAGACTTCGTATTTCAGCGGGCAACATGCAACAAGCGATTCGATTATTTGCCTTGTTCAGCCCGAAGTTTAAAGGCATCGCGTTTGCGTTCTTTTCAGGAAAAGGACTTCGCCTACTCACTCCCTATTTAATGATTGTGTGCTTAGTGTGCTCAATCTTACTTAGCAACTACTTGGTATTTGAAGCGCTGTTATGGGCTCAAGTTGCCGTTTATACCATTGGCGTCCTTGGCTGCATCTTGCCAAAGCGTCTAGTAAACAAACCTATTTCATTAATCTCTTATTTGATAGTTGGACACTACGCCAACTTCATTGGTGGCATTCGTTACCTAATCGGACTAGAAAACTCACCTTGGACACGAGCAAATCATTAAGGACTTATTATGATGAACATCGAACAGCTATCTACCCAAAACCTATACCAATACAAAATCTCACGTGCTAAACGTACTTTCGATTTTGTAAGCTCACTGATTGCTTTGATTTTGCTAGCGCCCGTATTTCCGTTGATTGCGATGGCGATTGCACTCACTTCTCGTGGCCCTATTTTCTACCGTCAATTGCGCGTTGGTAAATCGACACCGGAGAAAATGGAAATCTTTGAGATCATGAAATTCCGTAGCATGTACGAGGATGCAGAAACTCGCTCTGGTGCAGTTTGGGCTACCGCGAATGACCCACGAATCACGCCTGTTGGCCGCTTTTTGAGAAAGACACGTCTTGATGAACTGCCACAACTGATCAATGTACTGAAAGGTGAAATGTCTCTAATTGGCCCGCGCCCTGAACGCCCTACTTTTTACACCAAACTAGAGAACGAAATTCCTTACTTTGCCGACCGCACATACGGTGTAATGCCTGGTATTACAGGGCTTGCACAAGTAAATCAAGGTTACGACACCTGTATTGATGATGTACGTCGTAAAGTAGGTTTTGACCACAGTTATGCACTAAGCCTATGTTCGGTTAAGTCTTGGATTGCCGCTGATCTCAGCATCATCTCTAAAACAATCATCGTAATGGTAGATGGTCGAGGTCGCTAAACCAGTATGGTCTAATGTGGATACAAAGCCTGTTTTCTATAAAGCCTTAGGGGGCGATTGGAAAGTCGCTAATGAAACACAGAGTGCCGAATTAGCCCACGTTAACTAGACTCGCTGCTCTCGGTTCTCAGTTGAATGGTGTAATAAGGTTTCTTCCCTATCAATTGACGTAAACATTGGCAATGAATGTATAACGCAGATGTGGCTTGAGTTAGGGATTAGAAATTAAGAGCTGAGAGCTCAGAGTTAAGAATTAAGAGTTAAGACGAGAAAGCTTATATTCATAGAAAACCACGGCACTTTCGTCAGAGGCTTGCTCAACAAAACCTAGCTTTTTAAGTAAGTTGGCAGAGGCTATGTTTGAACGATCGACACCGCCAATCAGTGTTGACCATGACTCCATTTTAGCGACTTCTGTGATGAAACCCTTCAGTAGCTCACTCGCTAAACCCTTGCCCCAGAACTCTTCTGCAAGCAAGTAGCCAATATGAGCATCACTTTCGTCTTCTACATAAGCGAACAGAAAACCAATCAATTGATTATCGTTGGATTTCACTTGAAGTAAGCGGCTCCCCGACAACATTCGGTCGAGCCAAATTTCAGCCAGCTCACCTGACACAATACCGTGAAAGTATGGTGGAAGGTTTTCAACGACTGACGGGATTAGAATGCCAGGTACTCGCTCAAGCAGAGCCGAACGTTCAGGAACAGTAAGTTCACCTGCGACTTCTTCTACTTTTAGTCTTTGAGTTTCAAACGAGATCGCCATGTGTCCTGCCTAATTCGATAAAAATGTGGATTATACACCTGAGTTCTCGTGTTGGCTTCGTTTCCAGGCTAAAGCAAACTAAAGAACAGCCACGCCTTCAACTTCAATCACTGAGTTAACATTTGCTCGCTCGATTATCTTGAGTAACGTCGTTTGAACTAATTCATTATCTCGGATTTCGGTTTCACAAGAAAAACGCTCTTCTTGAACACCATCGCCCTCACCCAGCATAAATTGAACCGCGACTTCCGTTGCGAGATCTTTGGTCGTCCCGTAATACGCTAACGTGATTTTTGGGTATCCGTGGTCGCCTTTTTTAACCTGCTTTGCGATACGTTTTTTGGCTTTATCTAAATTCATACAACTTCCTTTTAAGTTTGAAATACAAGGTGACTAGAACACCTTTTTAAACGGTAAGCAATACAATCAGCGTTGGTTATAGAGATTCCCTAGCCTCTTGATACTAATCAAGATGGTACAGTCTTAGCACTTTAAAGAGTGATAGCTAGAACACAGAAAACCTGTTTAAGAAATATAATGACAACATATAAGAACTACGCGCCAAGAAGTGGGAGATGTTTTCGTTGCTGATAAGTTAAGGCTAACTCCAAGCACTGCTTGATTGGTGCCTCGGGAAGTGGTTCAGTCAGTTTCAAGACGATTGCACGATTACCTTGAAATACCAATGTGCCATCGTGCAATTCTCTGAATGTGTCGATTAGCTTAGTTTGGCAGTTAAAGAACAAGTAATAGTTGTTTGGCGATTTTAATTTCCAATCGATTCGAATTGGACTGCCCGTCTTAACGCTGTAACTCGGCTCGCCCCATTTCAGAGACTCTTCGACTTCACCTAAATCCAAATCAGAGCAAAGCTCAAAGATTAATGAACGCAACTCTTCAAGCCGAGCTCGAACATCATCGGGATACTCGTCGAAATGTGTTTTGATTGCTCTGTCCATTCAACCTCCGATTCATTTGTTGTGATATTAAAGTCCAGCTCACTTAAAGCATAGAACCTTAAACATTAGTCCAACTTGAAACGAAAAGTGCCAAGCCTCGTAAATCAATTTTGAGTTATCTGTTCGTTAGCGGTTTTCAAGGCCAGCTTTAAACCGTCCGTATCCTTACAACCAATGTAAACATGCTTTCCATTGCTTAGGCTTAACTTAAGCGCTGAACCTATCGATGCATTATACAACCAACCATCGCTCAGCATTCGGATACCAATACCTTGATACCACTTGCTTTGATAAAACGATGTCTCTGTAATGTCTGACACTTCTACATTCTTACGCCAAAAACCAAAGCCGAAATACCAGCTTAGTACATTGTCTTTAACCTCAATTGTCATGGAGAAAAAGAGCAAAGCAATTAAGCCGTTGATGGCGTGAGCGATTAATGTCCCGGGGTTATTATCAGAGGTAACGACAATGAAAGCGCTTATCGCAACAAGGATGAGCAGCAATCCCTTGTTGGATTCCTTACTATAAAACACAGTGGCAACTCCTATAGACAACGAACAATCCACTAACTAGCCAACAATTATCTTACTGCAGCCTTTCTAAAAAATCGTAGCAAGTAATGCAGGCATACTCCCACAACCAAACCAAGTAGCATCGCCTTGATACTACCAACCCAAAGTATCAAACCAGAATAACCTTGTCCCGGACCTAAGCCTTGTTTATTAATCACATCGACAAACATAAAACCGTTCCACAGCACATGCAGTGAGGCTGTAAATCCATGCACACAAATTGCGATGGTTCCAAGTAACTTGTACTTGTTAATAACTGGTGCGCCACAAAAAATGACAACAAGCGCAAATGTAAAAATCAGAGGGCCAGACAGTACTAAAGTGAGTGTGATTACTTCAACGTGGCTCTCTATGCCATAACTGTATGTACAAAATACCATTGTCATTGAAAACA
>NZ_JBFRTQ010000119.1:6400-6787 GCF_041474195.1 Vibrio sp. 10N.222.52.C3
ACCATTGTCATTGAAAACAAAAGCGAAATGAGTGCGAACCATAGCGTTCTATTCATTGGGGTTCCCTGCCTTAATAGTGGGTTTAGGACAAATTCGATAATCGACAGGAAGAACTAATTACCAAAAATACGGCATGAGAAATGCCCTTGTTACACGACTATTCGATGGACGACTCAGACTTTCATAAACCCAATGTAACGGAAGACTTAGAACACAAGCTAGGCAATATAGCTTCGGCTATATTGAACCACGAGCATAGACTGAAGACAGGTGCTACGACGGAACAAGTAAGGTAGGCTCTACTCATCAAACGATGAGCAATCCACGTATATCAGCATGAGAACCGACGACATTACTTGCTTCATCTATGTAATAACACTATCCCTT